>JAKMFF010000095.1 GCA_022425585.1 Candidatus Poseidoniaceae archaeon | reverse complement strand
ATCTTTAGGATGTCACCAAACAATGCTTTAGCGTGACCATTGCTTCTCTCTACGAGTCGCTTGACGATTAATTCTGGAGTAGATCTCGCAAGATGATTTCGAATTGGAGTTCTATCAACAATCAATTCTAAGTCTGCATCCAATCCCCTCGCTTCAATTCCATCTACTCTGAAATCATCAACATCTGAGGCTTCGATTATGGCAGGTGCTAGATGAGTAACCAACATCATGGTCGTATCTTTTTGCGCCCGCGCAGCGAGTAGCATTCCGGCAATTATTCTAGCCCCTGCACCAGGTTCTGTAATTGCTTCTAACTCATCAGCTAGGATAAGTTTTGGAGTCGGGTCACTAACAACCGTTGCGAGGTCAACCAATGTCTGTTCCAACGCCCCAGCACTCTGTGTACCGCCAGCTTTTGCCAAGATGTGAAGCGCATCTACCTTCCCAACACATGCTTGTTTTGCAGGCACAGGCAACCCCATGTGAGCTAGGATGCAGGTGTGAGCAAGTAGCTCGAGGAGAGTGGTCTTACCACCCGAGTTAGCACCGGTCAACAACGCTAATTGTTGTTGATCTTTTTTTGGTGCTGCCTTGCCGAGGCCATATGTTACGGGATCTGCCTCAATACCTAGCAAAATATGTCGTCCCTGTTCAATCCAAATTCCGTGTGAAACCATCTTTGGCATGACGCACGAATAATGATTTGACCATCTGGCAATCGTTAGCCACTGATCGACAATTACTAGTGAGCGAATTGCTGATTCACATTTTACCTTTAGCGGCCCTAGTTTCTTCGCCATCGAATAAATATGATTTGACTTCTGGGCACTGATACGCTTTTCCAAACTTTCATCGATTTTTTCTATTACTTGTCTGTCAAGTTTTGCTGGCCAATCGCTGGTGAATATTATCGGAGGACTTCTTACTCCGCTGCCTTCCATAAACTGTGCTAATCGATTTACAGCTTGTTGCATAGCGTTTTCGATGACGTAACCGGTAGCCTCCTTCAATCTCCTTTGAAAACCACTGCCATCGGCTAATGCTTCTAGAAGTTCTGCACCGGAAAGCGCTAATTTAGCATCATTCATTGCTTTCTCAACCTCTAGGTTAACATCGTTTTCTAATTCTTTGCAGTAAGACCATAATTCATCTTTTACTTGTTCAGCACGTTCGGTATCGCCATCTTCAAACAGGTCAAACAATAACTCCGGCAATTCTTCTAAGCCGAGTAATCCCGATTCTATGTCACCGACAAATTGTGAAGTAGAAACGCTTTCTGAGACAGTAGTGATTATCTCTGACAGAGCAGTCAAGGTTTTACGATTCTTCTTGAACCAATCCAAGGTCATCTCTGGTAGAATCAGTTCTTGGTCGGGAGTACTACCCAAGACAATCCATCCGTCTGGAACCTCATTTGGCGCCCCGCTTCCTACCCAAGTAACCTTGCCAAACACGGTATAGTCTTTCCATGTTTCACTCTCTGCTGGAATTATTACTCGGCAATGCTTCTTCAATTCATCTATCGGTTTTTTGCTTACAACAACTCTATCATAGCGCTCAGAGTTTGACTTTGGAGCAATTATGTGTTTTAGTGAATCAGCAAGCATTATTGCGATGTCATAATCGTTGGTAAGAAACTCCATTGCGGCTTGAATCAACTCTCGGCGCTTGGATGAATCATCAAGCGGAGTAAGCAATTGTAATCTTGATTTGGTTGCTGGAGAGGCAGTGAAATTGGCTATTTGGTCGATTAGTTGCTGATGTAGTTTAATCGCTTCCTTCGTGGCAAGAAATTGGCCATTGTCTCCAGCAATGCTACGGGCAAGTGCCAAAGCACGCTTTGGAGAAACCCCCTCAATTTCGGCAATCTGTCCGATATCACCAGATTTTAGTGATGACAAAGCCGCTTCTTCCGAGCCGAAATGATCGGTCATTTTCTTGGCTAATCTCTCTCCTACGCCAGGTAATGCGCTTAGAACCATGGTTGTGCATTGTTTGTCATCGGCTTAAGAGAATAGCGCTTGACAAGATGTCGAATCAGCATTCTCTAATGCCATCATCGCCTGTTCCGTATGTTTGCATTGGTGCTTGAAATAAATCATCACAAGTTCGTTTGACGATTGGCAGAGTCAGTGTAGAAGCGCTCCAATCAACAGAATACCCACCTACAGATGATGATGATGGAACATAATCTTCGCCTGTTTGAGTCAATGTGATGATTATCGTTTCTCCTGCACTGATGAATACATCCATTGGCATGAATTCCATCAATCCTGTTACCTCGACATATGGGATGAGAGATAGTTGACCATCACGCCCTCCTGCGTGGAACCTAAAGTCCATTACTGCGTGACCCAGATGCATACCATTTTCATCGGTCATTTCAAGGAAACCGTGTGCGCCATTCAGCGTGCTTGGAGTGACTGGAATATGGAATGTTGGCATTCCGGCGATGTAAACATCTTCCTCGAATGGGCCATAACTCATTGTTATGGATGATGATGCCGACATGGATGTACCATCCGGCCCCATATCAGCACCATTAATTGCCAAATATTCGGTATCCGGTGCTGGATAGGTTGTCTCAAATCTCCATCCACCGCGATTATCTTGCATCTCTACTCCTAGTGTTGGTGCTCTGCCTTCACCTTTTAGATACCAGTCAAACCAATACAACATCTCATCAGCCCAATCCCACCTTAGGGTGTATGGATAGGCCTCTGCACCACGTCCGGCGGTTTGCGAACTGTGACCTTCGACGCGGTCAGGATAATCGTGAGCCCATTGCCCTGCTAGAGTTTTGATTTCGATTCCGGCTTCCTCTACTTGCTGATGAATTGGAAAGGCCATGTGAGGATCTACGTTCCAATCCTGCATACCTTGAATGATGTATATTGAGCCTTGATAATTTTCTAGAACTCTTGATAAGAACGATCTCTCAGTCCAATATGTGTTGCCTGCAAAGTCAACCATTCCACCGGTTTGGTAAGCAGCAGGTCCATTGACGTAACCTTCGATGTAGCCCTCACACAAATTTTCAGCGTCGCCACCATCACCATCAATTCCAAAAGAGCCGTACACTCCATTATGCATTATTGGCCCCCTAGCTTCCATACTGCCGTTGCGCCACATCAATTCATGGACGCCAATCAATCCAGACATTGGAACTATTGTTGCAAGATATGGGTTGCCAAACGTAGCCGCTTGCCATGGGGTAGAGCCATCATATGATTTACCGATTAAGCCAACCTTGCCATTAGACCATGCTGCTTCTCCAAGATAAGATACT
>JAKMFF010000093.1 GCA_022425585.1 Candidatus Poseidoniaceae archaeon | reverse complement strand
TTCTTTAGGTATCCATTATCATCATGGTCGAAATTAACAGCATGAGCGACAAAAGCGTCTCGTTCATCTTCACTTATCTCGTGAGATTTCATTACTCTAAGCAAAACATCTTCTCTCCATGTGACCTTTGGCGCCTCTTCTTCAGCAACTTCTTCGTTGGTGTCTTTAGAGGACTCTGCTTCTTCGCTTGCCTCTTCAGCAACCTCTTCTTCAGCAGCTTCTGGTAGCTCATCGGATTCGATTTCGTCACCAAAGTGTACGCCGTGGAATTTGTTTAATATATCGCCATCAACTTCTCCGCTTCCTTTGATTTCAAAGCAAACCTCGATTCTTTCACCTTTACCAACCATAGGAACCATCCAACTTGCTTGGACGCCAAGGTCAATATCTTCAGTGGTCATTTCACAGTCATCACGCTTGCCGGATGCACCTTTAATGTACCAATCTTTGATTTCGAAGTTAGTAGGAATCACATCGTTGATGTATATGTCTTGTAGCGCAGTATCGCCATTGTTCTCAAACAAAATCAATACTTCATAGCGACCTTTGCCACCAAGAGGTATTGCTTGCTTACCAGCAGAGAAATCTCTTCGATTGTGTATAACCTTGATAGAAGGAGGTGCTGTACAATCTCGGCCACAAACAGGACCAAATCTCTCAGCACTAAATTCTGCTCTTAGAGGAGCAACAACTTTCTTGTTTTCTGGTGATGGGTCTGGAGCAATTAAGTCATAAGATATGGCAATTTCTTCTCCTGGTGCAAGACCTAGAGGTCCTCTCGTGCCAATAGTCATGGTTAGGGTATGACCGTCGCCATCAGGTGATCTGTATTCTTTCTCAAGAGTGATTCCACTGCTAATTTCTGCTTTGTATTGGTCAGCTTCTAAGTCTGTTCCAGCAACTGAAATTCTCATAGACTCTAGGTCTGGTGCTTCAAACAATCCTGGTATGTCGTCTGTAATGCGCATTAGATTAATTGTAGCAGACCCTTTGTTGGTTAGAGTAATTGAAGAGTTTACTTTTTGATTTCTGTAAGATCTTAGTCCAGCAGTAGAGTAACTCTTGTTAATTTCAGCTTCCAGAACATCGAAGACATTTTCTTCAAGTTTCATGGAGCCTTCTGTTGAACGAGCAGCATGAGGCAAGATTGTGTACGATAAGTCATAGGTAAAGTCTGGTTCTGAGTTAGCTACAACAGTTCTGTCTTCTGACTCCCACTTTCCATTTGGAAGAACGTCTTGTTCTACATCATGGATATCAAATAATAATTCATTGCTACCCTTCATTCTGACTTGTAATTTTACTAGGTCGACGGCAAATGATGAGCGGTTTTCAAAAATGGTTTTACAAATCCAGTTATCTGGTCTTTCATCTTCTCTAACTCTCATGTACGTGAAACCTCGGCAAAATGCATCGAGTTCTCTGAAATTAAGGTTAGATAGTGTTGAATTAGCAGTATATGTGGCAGAAGCAGAACCTGCTTTGATAGTCTTAGTTCCAGTAACTGTTATCGAACCCTCTACAGAGAGAACTTGCTTTTCACCAGCACCAAGTGTACCGATGTTCCAAACTAAATTTTTGCCGTCCATTGTTGCCATGCCTATTCCGTCAAACGATACTTCGTCAGGGACAGGTCTTACCACTTCGACATTTTCTAGTGTGACATTTGACATATTTTCAACTTCTAATTCTAGGGCAATTGGTCCGCCTTGAGGTCCAAATGCAACAGATAGTGATCTTTCTTGTGACCTTGCTGGATTGGTATCCAAGCGCTCACGAAGAGCCATCATTCTCATGCCTTCAACTTTATACTTCATGCTATATTTTTTGCCAGCTTCAAGTTCATCGACAGAAACATGGTCTCCGCCTATATCGGTTGATTCAGCATTGTCTAGAATTACATCAATATCGTAAATTCTATCATCTGCTGATGGGTTGTTAATTGTTAGAGTACCCTTAACGGATTGTTTTACGATTTCACCATCAGGGTTTAGAGTTGCACTTTCAATTTCGTGTAAACTACCTTCAAGTTTGTCGCCAGGGACTTTCTCAACTTCATCTCTTGAACGAATAGTGGCTCCTGCTTGTTCTCCGCTTAGGTCATCAGGTGACATGTTCTCTTGAACAGCTTCACTTTCTGTAGCAGGAATTTCAGCTACCGGGGCTAGTAATAGGTCAGCAGGTGATACTTCGGGTGCAGGGGGCGCCTCTTCGCTTGCTAATTCGTCATCACCGGACTCTTGTGGTGGTGCAAGCAGCAAGTCTGCGGGTGAAGCCGCTGGTGCATCCATTGGCGGCATTGGTGGCATTTCTGGAGGAGCAGGAGGTGCATCCATAGGTGGCATTGGTGGCATTACTGATTCTAGAGGTCCACTAAGCGCAGACATTAGCGGATCATTTTCTGGAGGAGCTGGTGGTGCATCCATAGGTGGCATTGG
>JAKMFF010000130.1 GCA_022425585.1 Candidatus Poseidoniaceae archaeon | reverse complement strand
GAGCAGACTCCAGTTGTTCAACTATTTCTGAAGGGCTGAAGTGTTGGGCAGATGTCGATGAGGTAATCGAAATTACTGCCCTTGTCAGGCCATCATATGATATGGAAATAAAAGATAACTACACATTCACCCTCTCTGTCGAGCCTGTGGAAATAGGTGTTGTTGGGCGTGAAAATATCGAAATTTCAGTCCTTGGTGAACCCGATGACGGACCTCTTGGCTTGGGTCTTTCTCAAGGTCAAATTGAAAGCGGAGTTTATCTTATTGTAGCACTATTGTTTGCTGGAATAATGTATCGAGTAGCAAAGCCGAAAAATTAATTGCGTTTAGAGAGCAAGGATTCAGCTCAGGCAGTGCATTTAGCGTTAATCCAGTACCATACCGTTCGGCAAAACTAGAGTGGTTTGTATTAGTACCAATCACCCTTGGTTTGTATGGACTTTTGATAAATTATCCAATGGCAAATGAACTGAAAAAGCACGCAGATATTGGGCCAGGTGGCGTTAAACACCTGATATTCTCAATAATTCCACTGCTTAATATCTATCGTATGTTCAAATTTGTTGGTGAAATTAGACAACTAGAGGGACAAACCAAGCATTCGACCAAAATATCTACATCTTCGCCGATTATTTGGCTAATATTAGGTGTTACTTTGTTTCCAGTATTAGGCATTGGTGCCTTGATTGTTGGTGCATTGGCGTTGATACCAATCTTCTTGCTACTAGGTCAGTTAGGTGCCCAGATAATGGCTTATGCATTGTATTACGCAATCTTCTGGTGCCTTGCTGCATACCCGTTCTACAAGATTTGGCAAATGATGCAAGAATCACTCAATGCTTCGTGGGCAATATGGTTCGGCAAAGTTTGAGTTGAACCAGTACGCAGGCACACGGTTTTTTGATTTGTCTTTGATTCAAAATTTTTCAAACATTTGGCAACCCTTATTGGGGGGTAATTATTGGAATGCTTGCTAAGCGTATGCTTTGCACTGGGTGAGCGAATGTCCGGACTAGAATCAGTGCCAAGTGCGTACCTTTCTATCGGCTTCTTGACAGTTGTCGGAATACTAATGCCGCTAACCAATTTTATCATCACTTGGGTAGTTCGCCCAAGAGTAGATCCTGCCCGCCCACACATCACCAAATCATACCTTTTGGAAGGCTATGAAAGAGATCATAGTTTGTATCCAAGAAGGCTAACTACGTTCGAATGCGGCAGTGAACCTGTTGGTGATGCAATGATTCAATTTCACTTTCAATATTACTGGTATGCAATCATATTCCTAGTTTTTGATGTAGCATTCATGTTCTTGGTTTTGGGTGGAATGGTTGCCTCAGACGCAACAGCCCAAGATTTAGCAGATAGTGCTAGAAACGGCGCAATAGATAGGGCAAAAGACGCCCTAGTGGTACTTTCAACCTACTTCGCAATCATGTCACTTGGCGTTTGGTACGTCTTTAGAAAAAGAGGTAGAATTTACATCTGAGGTGAAATTATGGCAGATACTGGAGAAAATTTTGCAGCATTCAACAGCCGTGCGCTGGTAGAAATGGTTGGTGGAGTAACTGATGAAGCGCTTAAGGCCACTAAAATTAAACAATTCTTGAGCGTTCTAGCAGGCCGGTTTTTCAACTGGGCTGGCAGAAAATCATTGTTCACTCTCCACTTGGGAATTAAATGCTGCGCTATTGAAATGGCTGCTGCAGCGACTCCTAGATTTGATGGTGACCGTTTTGGTGTACTGTTTCGTTCATCTCCTAGGCAATCAGATGTTTTGCTGGTTAACGGTCCGATTTCAAAGAAATTCGCTGACAAGATTGTTAGGCTTTGGGAGCAGATGCCAGAGCCAAAGTACTGCATAGCTATGGGTGAATGTGCTATTTCTGGCGGCCCGTATTTCCAATCATACAACATCTTGGAAGGTGTTGACACAGTTATTCCAGTAGATGTTTACATCCCTGGATGCCCACCTAGGCCTGAAGCCCTAATCGACGGATTTGGCCTATTGCGAGAAAAAATAATCAGAATCGGCGGAGCACCAAGCTCCGGTCGCGACTCTGAAAAGCCGGTTATTGTAGGTGATGAGTAATGGGGATGTCAATTACTCTTGAGCAAAATGCCATAGCTGTCACCCAGTGCGCAGATGCAATAAACGACAAATTCGGCGGGACAGGTATCAACGCAGATATAGTACAACATTCAAACGCCAAAAAGTACTCTTTCGTAAGAGTCGTTAGTCCACCACAACATTGGCAAGCACTTGCCAAGTGGATGAAATTCGATTTGGGCGTTAACTACTGCTCAATGATTACCGGCACACATTACCCAGAAGGGCCAGATGAACGAGGATGGGGTCTAGTATACCATCTTCTTAGACAGCCAATTAGCAATCAAAGACCAGATACCAGTACAGTTTATGTCGCTGAAAAGATGCTTGGTACGCAAATTCCCGTTGAATTTGAGATTTTAATTAACTTGCCAAATAACGACACTCCCTCGGTTCCAACCGTGCAAAATGTATGGGTTGGTGCAGATTGGAATGAAAAAGAGACTTGGGATTTAGTTGGAATTCAGTTTGAAGGCCATGAGAATATGTTTAGAGTACTAAACCCTCTTGATAGTCCGGATGGATTTCATCCATTGCAAAAACAACACAAGATTCGCTACCATGATTATAATGAAATGTATGATGATGCTCAAGGGTTCGTTCGAAAACCATCCGATGAGGGTCGGGTTAAGTGAGGTGATATTATGGCGCAAATGTGGATTACAATGGGGCCCCAACACCCAATGACGCACGGATTATGGACACTAAGAGTAAAAGTCGATGGCGAAACAGTAATCGACACAGAGGCGGAACTTGGATATATTCACCGAGGTGTAGAAAAAATCTGTGAAGCAAGAGATTTCACGCAAGTTACGCCTTACTGCGATCGATTATGCTATGTTAGTGCAATGACTTGGGCTAATTCTTACATCTATGCTGCAGAGGATTTACTTGAAGCAGACGTCCCAGAAAGAGCAGAGTATATTCGACTTATCTCTGCTGAATTACAACGATTAGCCAGTCACCTAATGTGGCTTGGAGCATTTGGTCCAGATATTGGAAATCTAACTTTAATGACTTGGTGCATGAGAGATAGAGAAATGTTCCTTGATTTGTTACAAGAACTAGGCGGCTCTAGGATGCATTACAATTATCCTCGAATCGGTGGAGTAAAGCGAGATATTCCTATTGGTTTTGCTGATAGAATGATTGCTAAGGTCAAATTATTCGAAAAGCGAATCGAAGAGTACGAAATGATGCTGGACGAATCGACAATTTGGTTAGTCAGACTGCAAGGAGTTGGATATTGTAACGCAGAAGAAATGGTCGAAGCCGGCGTATCTGGTCCTAACGTTAGGGCAGCAGGCGTCAATTATGACGTGCGCTGGGCACATCCATATTCAGTTTATGATGAAGTTGATTGGGAGCCAGCGGTTGAGAAACCTACTTCGGTCAAAGGTGCAGATTGCTACGACCGATACCGTGTCAGGATTGAGGAAATGCGTCAATCCTGTCGAATGGTACTCGATGCTATTGAAAAAATACCGGGCGGTAAAAACACTAACTATGCTAGCGGTGATGAAATGATTTACACAAAGGCACCAACCCGAGCGCCTGAAGGTGCAACAGGGTTCAGTAACTACGAGTGTACTAGAGGAGCCTCACAATTTTACATCGAAGGTGGCGGTGAAGGTAGAGGGAAAAAGCCTTACAGGCTATCAATCCGTTCGCCAATGTTCATCACAATTCCATTCGTTGCTAAGACAATGATTGGGTACAAAGTGGCCGATATCCCGGCAATTATGGGTAGTTTTGATCCATGCATTGGAGAAACAGATCGTTGAGGTGAAGCTATGGATGACAAATACGATTTGAGGGGATTATTATTCTCAACCTTCGAAGATTTAATTCCAAAAGTTCTAGAAGGAACTCCACTAGAAGACAGTTCGGCACAAATTGCGTTTGGACTTGCAACATTCGCAGTGGTAAATATTGTATTTTTGATGTTGTTCTTTTCCCAGTTCGCAATTTTGTGGATTGAGCGTAAAGCTGTTGCCAGAATGAACGATCGACGTGGCGCAACAACAGCATTGCGTTCCTTGTGGGTTGGTGAAAATGGTGTTACTGCAGGAGAATGGTGGAATATGCTGCCGTTTGGCTTGGGTAAACCAATAGGTGGGCTAAACAAATTCCTCAACAAAAAATTTGGTAACCGAGATGAAAAGTTCGCTACAGTCGACAGAGTAAACAATCGTTCCTGGATGGGCTATTCGATATTCCCGGGCTTCTTTCAAAACGTAGCGGACGGTATGAAATTTTTAGTAAAAGAGCACATGGTTCCTCAACGAGCAGATAAACTAATTTTTGAGGTATCACCTTTCCTCATTGTATCTTCAACATTATTGATTTTAGGAATAATCCCATTGTCAAGTGGCATGTATGCGACAAATCCTGAACTTTCAATTCTTTACGCCATCGCAATCTTTGGTATTGCGCCAATCGGAGTCTTCTTCGCTGGTTGGTCTTCTAACAACAAGTATACTCTAATCGGCGGAATTAGGTCAGCAGCACAATTGACAGCCTATGAAATTCCTTTATTATTGACACTGCTATCTGTTGCCGTGTTGTCTGGTACTTTCAACATAATAGAAAGCGTCCATTTCCAACATTCAGCAGGTTCATGGAATCTATTCCTGATGCCGCTTGGGGCAGGACTTTTCCTGCTTACGATGATTGCTGAAGTTGAAAGAGTACCCTTTGATATGCCAGAGGCGGAAGCAGAACTGGTTGAAGGCTGGTGGACTGAATATGGTGGCATGAGATTCGGTATGCTGTTTATGGCAGAATACATTAGAACTTACGCTGCATGTTTCTTATTCACTCATTTCTTCTTGGGCGGATGGCACTTGCCATTCCAAGGATTGATTAGCCAAATTCCACTTCTTGGAGATGCCTACTTATTGATTCCAGGGGCCATAGTTGTACTGCTTAAGGCATGGTTAGTATTTCTGTTAGTTTTCGTTTGGGCTAGATTTTCACTGGCTAGAATCAGAACCGATCAAATTTTAGAATTTGGCTGGAGGATCTTATTGCCATTGGCAGTATTACAAGTAGCTCTGGCAGGTATATACCGCCTGTATCTATTCGACCCTACTGAAATGAAAGATACAGCAGCTGGGGGCTGGGCATGGGACGCATTTGGCATTCCAATGCTAGTACCAATCTTAACTACAATTGTCTGGTTAGGAATCTTTGTCATATTCCTCAATGACGAGGATAAGAGTGGAAATACCGAACGTATGTTCCACGTGTATACAGAAAAGCCTGCGGGAACCTATGTCCCGGGGCAGGAGTGAGGTGAAAATATGCCAATGCACCCCCATGCAAAACCGAATTTTAGAAACCTATTTTGGTACCCGTTCAAGATAACGCTGATAACCGCCCTGAGAACCTTCCCGATTTTCGGTAAGTTGTTTGGTAAGCGTCTCGCAATGGGCTACCACAATACAACTCACCCGGAATTCCTCGATGACGGTGCTAAAGCACGCGCTGGTAAAACTAGTCAATTTAACGACATTACACAGCAAGAATTTGCCCCAGACCGGGTTACCTCAGATTTATTCCCTACCTTGTGGAAACCTCAGACTGTTCAGTATCCATATGAACGATTAGAGGATATGGAGCCTTGGCTATTCGTTCCAGGTAA
Source organism: Candidatus Poseidoniaceae archaeon (assembly GCA_022425585.1). The sequence goes on along the minus strand of JAKMFF010000130.1, from coordinate 1,353 downwards.
CTACAACGGTAGAATCGGCGTAATTTGGGAAACTTGTACCGCCTGTAAGTTATGTGTGACCGCTTGTCCAAACGACTGCCTGCACATGACTACCGAACTGCGAGTTGACGTATTAGACGGCGCAGATGGGGAGCACGAAGGATTCGGTGCGGAATTGGAAGTTGGCGGCTATGCTGCCCAATTAATTCCTGAAATAGCAGAATCCTCAGAAGACTTCAACCACGTCACAGCCCACTCTGATACCCCAGACCAGTGGAGATTTGCTGAGGTACTAGACCTATCAGGTAGCACAGCAATGGTTCGATGGAACGATTCGGGAATCGAACAAGAGGTTGAACAAACTGAATTATTTGTCGCTGATGATCAAATTGTCTCTGGTAGAATCGACCTAGGTCGCTGTATGTTCTGTGGACTGTGTATGGAAGCCTGTGGTTTCACTTCATTCTTCATGACCAATGAATACGACGGAATGTCTGGCTTTACCCGTCAAGATTTGTGGTTTGATGCCAGTAGAACTAGAGTATTACCATCCGTCCACCAAGAAGCAGTAGATGCAGAGTTAGCCAAGCGCGCAAACAAAGAGAAAGACAAGCGTGCGAAAAAGGCTGCTAAGGCCGCTAAGGCAGCCGCCGAGGCTGCTGCTGAGGAAGGTGCTTGAGATGGATGTCGCAGGTATTGTCGAAGCAGGAGTATTTTTCTTATTTGCCACCATTACCATTGGTGGCGCACTGGGTCTAATACTTGCTCAAAGAGTGGCACACTCGATGTTGTCACTCATTTTCTGTTTCATGGCAGTATCTGGGATTTTCATTCTATTAGGTGCCGAGTTTTTAGCAGCAATACAGATTTTAGTCTATCTTGCCAGCGTCGGTTTGGTTGTTCTATTTGGTATAATGCTAACTAGAAGGCAAATATTGGAGGAGGATTTTGAATGAAGTTCGTATCTTTAGTCACTAGGATCGGTCTACTTGCACTAGCAATGATTTTGATTTCCGTACTCAGCGCTGACGAAGTTTGGGCTGACTCTAGCGAAGACCAACCAACAACCAACGGACTTGCTGACTCACTACTCAATGACTGGGCTTTGCCGTTACTTATCATTGGAGTATTGATGGCAGCATCAATGATTGGTGCGGCTTATTTGATTCGAGATGAGCGAAGAGAAAACCTACTTTGGGAATTTGGCGGTGAAGAAGAATGATAGATCCAGCGTGGGTTTCAGCCCTCTCCGCCATATTATTCATCATCGGACTTGGTGGTGCTTTTACCAGAAAGAATGCAATCATCGTTTTGATGTGCATCGAATTAATGCTCAATGCCGCCAATATGCAATTTGCTGCCGCAGCAGTTCAC
>JAKMFF010000037.1 GCA_022425585.1 Candidatus Poseidoniaceae archaeon | reverse complement strand
GAAGAAACATTGGATTATGATTTCTGTGATAATGATAACGACCCAAGTCCGAGTTATTACGATGGGCACGGCACTTCGGCTGCTGGAGTTGCTGCTGCTGCTGGCAACAATACCATCGGAGTTAGCGGGGCGGCACCAAAAGCAAGTTTGGCTGGCCTACTACTGATCGCTTGCAGCACCACTGATACCAGGGAGAGCAATGCTCTGTCACACAACCGACAAGACATTGATATCTACTCAAATTCTTGGGGACCAAGTGACAACGGCAGAACTGTTGAAGCACCTGGACCACTAATGCTTGCGGCTTTTGAAAACGATGTATCACAGGGCAGAGGAAATTTGGGCAACATCATTACTTGGGCAGCCGGTAATGGACTTGATGACGATGATAATTCAAACTTTGACGGATATGCTAACAGCCGTCACACTATTGCGGTTACTGCAGTAACTCACTATGGTGAGCAATCTTGGTATGCTGAGCCAGGAGCTAACATCCTAGTTGCGGCGCCTTCAGATGGAGATGGAGAAGGAATCACCACTACTGATAACGCAGGTGGCGGTGGATACAACAACGGTGATTACAATGATAATTTCGGTGGCACTTCATCAGCAACTCCGCTAGTATCAGGAGTCATAGCCTTGATTTTAGAAGCCAATCCAAATCTAACTTATCGTGATATTGAACACATTATTGCCCACAGTTCTAGGCAAAATGATGCTAACGATAATTCGTGGGGAACTAACGGAGCTGGACATGATGTTAGTCACAAATATGGCTTTGGAGTAATCGATGCCAGTGCTGCGGTTGCTTTGGCTGAAAATTGGATTAATGTTGAAGAAGAAATTAATTTCCAATCTGGCCTTATTGACATTCAAGACACCCCAATTCCTGATAATTCTGCTCCGGGAGTAATTGACACTATACAAGTTTCAGATTCTATCAAAGTGGAACACGTGGAGGTTATTGTTGACATCGATCACTCTTATCGTGGAGACTTAGCAATCACCCTAACCAGCCCAATGGGTACTCAAAGCCTACTGTCTGAGAAACATGAAGATAGCAATAACAATTTGAATGACTGGATGTTTACCTCGGTTCATCATTGGGATGAGGACAGTTATGGAACATGGACATTGTCGGTTGAAGATCAAGGAAATGGCGACACTGGGACATTTTACGATTGGGAATTAAACATTTATGGCACCGAAATAAACACTGATAGAGATGGTGACGGGCTGACAAATGCTGACGAGGATAACATTCACGGAACTGACCCTGATGATATCGATACAGATGACGACCAAATCAACGATGGTGATGAGATTAACATTTACGGCACCAATCCGCTAAGTGGTGATTCTGATAATGATGGCCTGGATGATGGCTTGGAAATACTGGTAAATGGCACAGATCCGCTTGATAGTGATACTGACGGTGATGGCTTAACTGACGGGGCAGAGGTAAATATCCACAATACCAACCCACTTGTTCCAGACCAAGACCAAGACGCTGATACGTTCTATTGGTTCCAAGACTGTAACGATACCAATGCTGCGATTTATCCAGGTGCTATCGAGATTTTGAACTCAATTGATGACAACTGTGATGGTTTGTGGGATGAAGGGTTTAACCAAACTGATAGCGATGCTGATGAGCTAAGCGATTACGCAGAATACCATATTTACGGCACAGATTACACCCTGCAGGATACTGATGGAGACATGTTAGAAGATGGTGAAGAAATATTAGAATTTCAATCAAATCCTCTAGTTTACGATAATGATTCCGACCTTGATGGTTTTTACTGGTTCCAAGACTGTGATGACGCTAATGATCAAATCAATCCAGACATGCCTGAATTACTTGACGGGATTGACAATGATTGTGATGAACAAGTTGATGAAGACTTCATTGGACTGGATCGTGATAACGACCAGCTGCCAGATTTAGTCGAATATTACACGATGAATACTGACCCATTGAACAATGACACTGACGGGGATGGCTTAGAAGATGGTTATGAAATTCTAACAATTGGTAGCGAGCCAACTGATTTTGATACCGATGATGATGGACTAAGCGATGGAGTAGAAGTCTATCAAACATTAACCAATCCACGAATTCCAGACCTTGATGAAGATGGTGATGGCTTTAGATGGTTTGAAGAATGTAATGATGATGATAGTTCAATTAATCCTAATGCTGTTGAACAATGGAATGGTATTGATGACAACTGTAATGATTTAATCGATGATGAAGTCAACAGATACCAATACTTAACATTCTCATCACTAACCAACAATACCATCAACGCAACTCAAGATATGTTATCATTAAGTGTTGGAGTTGATTTGACAGAGGAAGAATATGATGCCGCTGGTATCGCAGTATATTGGTATCGTAACGGCACCTTGCTTACACAAAATCTAACCTTTGAAGAAGGACCTTTCAATTGTACAACTACTGAATTTGGATTTGGAGGAATCTTGTGTGCGGGCAATGGCACTATTGGGCCGTACACAATCAAAGTAGTAATCTCTGATGAACTTGAAACCATTGAACAAGCATGGGAAATAAACTATTTTGTTTACCATCCACCAATCATTGAACCTGCTGGGGAACAATCAACAGTATCACAATTTGTTGACGCATTATCGGCTAATTTGATGACTGTAGTAATTGCGACCCTTATTGGATTAATTGTGATTTTACTTGCAGTCCGAATGAGACAGAGTAAGTCTAACGCCCTGCCAAGCTCTCCGCCGCCACCACAATCATTTGGTCAACAAATGCCACAGTATCAATACCAGCAAGCACAACCAAAGTATGGCGAAGTGCCTGCTGCACCTGATTTAACAATCCTAGATAGTAAATGGAAGTAATCAGGTATTCATGACAAAATTCCAGCCGATAACCCGGCCGTCTGTTGCATCAGCCACTAAATTGAATTGTTTATTCCAACCATCATCAGTCCAATCTCTAGAAATATCTACTGTTGTAGCACCATCTGTTGCATCACCAATGTTGGAGAGTATGGAATTGATTCCTGAACCTGGAACTACAACCAAATATCCAATCCTAGTTTCTTGATGATAAGCCCCTGAGGTGGTAAATACGCCATCATTACTGGAAAGACTTGGAAACCGGTCTGCGTCTAGTAAAGAAGTTTCAATCATACTTAGGTTCAACACTTGTGGAATTAAATCACGATTGTAAGATACCGTCTCATCATAAGTGCCCTTTTTGTCAAACTGACAATTTTCTTGGGTTGGAGTTCCGGTCATATTGAAAGTTACCCAGCCTGCTGCATCATCACTGGCAATCCAAGAGATATTCCATTGAGTGCTTTGATCATATTTTTGGTCGACTGCTCGCCAGACATATCCATTATCATCAAGCGCCGCTGCGGCACCGCTTGCAGAGGTTTGGAAATAATCAAAGCATTGGATTGCCGCCTCTAGATTGTTATTTCTTAGCACTGAATCATCGGGCATATGTTGACCATTTGGACCCCAATTAGTCAATTCATCATCACTGGGCGACAATTCATTTGCTTGTGGTCTAGCATCATATGACAGACCTAATTCTAAGGTTTTGGAACCACGACTCAGTGAGGTTTTGACAAACTTATGGCTCATAGTAAGTTCTCCATCAGGTAACACATAGTCGCCAAGTAATTTTGAAGTTGTAGAACAACCTTGTCGGTTACTATCACTACCAGAGATTACCACGTTGACGGTTTGTTCGGTAGCCCATGGATTATTTTCTTCTACTAACAAAGTCATGCTGGCAGAGCCGAGACATAATTCTTGGATATCTTGATTGGTTGCAACTATTTTCCACATTTCAGTACTGCCTCTAGTCTCAGTGCCTAATACTCGCCAATCCCACCCTTGACTAGACCCTGAGGAGCCATCATCGATGTAGCTGTTGGCCAGTAATTCCTGCAATTCAACTGGTTGTACTAACATGGAAAGACCTGGAGAAATTGTTTCAAGTTCACCAAATAGTCCACCTACTCCAAAAGTCATCAAATTACCTTGGTAGGTGTCTTCAATATTGAGATTCCAATCTACTGCGGTGCCAATGGTTGCCCGGTCCCTAATTTCTGTCCATTTGGTAGAAGTCAATTCAGCAGTGCCGCCAACACTAGCAGGGAAGTCAGAACATGCATTTGATCCGGGTATACTAGAACGTAGATGACGCTGGAGAGTAAATGAATCAAGATCGTAACTAGAAACTGCTTCAACAGTCAACCAATCCATACCTTGTCCGCCCTTGGCGCTAACCGCACCCATTCGGTCCAAGGATGTTTGAGAGACGAGTTGTGAACTATCTCCATCGGTAATAGCGACACCTCCTGTGCCAGCGAATATCAGCCTAAGTTTACAGATATCATCGTCAGTTTCAATCTGGTCTAATACCAAGTCGAGAAAACCTTCACTTGCCATAAAATCGCCATCTTCGATGATATAATTCATATCGTCGCCATACCGTAAATTGTCTGCAGTGAAGGGTTCTAGCTGGTTGTTGAAGTAATACCACGTGCCAGCCCCGATAATCATTAACACGAGAAATACAGCAGCAATTTTTGGTTGTTTAATCATATCAAGAAGAGTTGCAGGAGACTGTGCAGACTTAGTTGTTGGTTGTTTTACAACTTGGGGTTTTGGAGCTTTGACTTCTTCATCTAAAGTGATAAATTCGGCATCGAGAACTTCTGCATCTAGAATATCATCATCACTAACTGTTGCAACCACAGGAGCTGCTGTTGATTCTTTTGCCGGCTCAACTTCAGGAGTTATTGTGTCATCATCCTCTAGTGACAGACTGGGTTGTAAAGCATCTAATTCCTCTGAAGCCGAGGATTTAGTTGTTGTTTCTCCGACTAATTCTTCAATTCCCAATTCCTTTTTCGACAAGCCTGATTCGATTAAACGGCCAACTAAGTCAGATTTATTGCCTGATGTAGAAAGGTCATTAAGGATACATAAGGCTTTGAGTTTTGCCGCAGTAAGACTAGATTTTAACTCGTCGGACAACCTCTTCACCAGTCCTGCGCTATCGTTTCACCCTTTCAATCATCTTGTTTATTGTTTCAAAAACAATTGATTAACTGAGCAAGTTGGCACCTATGACTCATATGGAATGTATTGACCTGAATCATCTCTAGTGTACACTGTTTGGTCATATGTACCATCAGCCATTTTACGATAGAAATAGCCATTGCCTGCATCTTCATATGTCGAGGATTCTGCAGGTTCTGCTAACGTTTCTTGCGGTGATTCTTGAGGACTACTCGCTGGGGGAGGGCCTGAACGTTGTGATTCTGCCGGCGTTGACGCAATGTTGGATGGGCCTGAACTTGGTGGCGTAGATTGCGGTGAGCCAGAAGGACCGCTAACCGGTTGCGGAGGGCCACCTGGCCCGGCAACTGGTTTTGGAGGACCAGAAGGGCCTTGGGAGATTTTTTGCTTTCTCGCATCTTCCAAAACTATTTGCTCTTCGGTAACTTTGTCATCCTCGAGTAATGCTTTGACTTTCTTTCCGACTTTTTGCGCACCGATGAAAGCGAATGTCGAGAGTCCCAAAAAGAACAAGCCCGGTACTCCAGCAATCACTTGATTAGGCCATAACTTGCCAGTGACTTTTAGATTAGTACCACTAGGGTCTATTACGGTACCATCATCATAAACAATCTTGGCATTCAAGCAATATTGTGCCATATCTAAATTGAAATCAAAGACATATTCCTTTCCTTCAATTGGTAAGTTGACAAATCCATATTGATATTGGTGACTATCGGTTAATTTGGCGGTATTTTCTGCTTCACTTACTATTTCTGTATCGGTACAATCATCAGTCTGTAAAACATATACTTCCAAAGTTGTGTTCTCTGTAGTAGGTGGTAACCTCTCCACGCTAACTGTTACTTCGTATGGGACATCCATGAAATCTTCACCACTAGTTGATGGACCCCAGACGAAACCAATATCCTTCTCTGCAGTCCCATATTCAAAGTCCGCATCCATCGGCATAGGGAATAAGGCAAAAGCAAACATCAGTAGCGCAACTCCAAGGAACGTGAATACATTCCATCTTGACTTTTTTAGTGCCTCTTGCAATGATGCTAGAGTCTCCAAAGTCTCTTCCTCTACTTCGTCATTTGGTGGTGTTTCAACAATGCTACTTTCCTCTGTAGCCTCATCTGCAACTGCTAACTCACCCTCGGACATGAACTGGGGATGGATAAGAAGCACTTCAAAGGCTCTATTGTCGTATAACAAATAATTTAGGCGATGATATCAAAAGGTAATGGCTCCTCCTCTTATCATGGACCTAAAACTTGCTGTACTGTCCAGAGGGCCTAGGCTCTACAGTACAAGGCGGTTAGTTCAAGAAGCAAAAAAGCGCGGTATCGATGTTGAAGTTACCGATCCAATGAAATTTTCATTATTCGTTGACGATGGTGCAATCGATATCCATCACGCCGGGCAGCCTTTCCCTCATGAAGCGGTCATTCCTAGAATTGGCCACTCGATTACCAAACACGGTGTTGCGGTATTGAGGCATATGGAACAATTGGGCATTTGGACGGTAAATACCGGTCAAGGAATACTTCAGAGTCGCGATAAATTACATGCTTCGCAGATTTTAGCAAGAAATAAAATCCCAGTACCCAAAACCACCTATGTTCGAGATACCATAGATGTCGAACCTGCTATTGACTTTGTTGGAGGATTACCGGTAGTCATCAAAGTGACACAAGGAACCCAAGGCCAAGGAGTATTCCTGCGCCACACCTTACACGAATCAAGAAGCTTAGTTCAAGGACTATTACTGACTGGTAAATCTGTTTTAGTGCAAGAATACATTGCTGAATCTCACGGCAAGGATATTCGCGCTTTGGTCGTTGGCGATAGAGTTGTAGCAGCCATGCGTAGAAGAGCGAGAGGTAGAGAATTCCGCAGTAATTATCACTTGAATGGAACTGTTGAGAAGGTTGAATTAACTCCTGAATTTGAAGAACAGGCCTGTAGAGCAGCCAGAGTGTTAGGCCTAAACATTGCAGGAGTTGATTTACTGGAGGCTGAAAATGGCCCATTGGTATTAGAAGTCAATTCATCGCCTGGATTGGAGGGTATCGAAAAAGCCAGTGGGGTAAATGTTGCTGGTGAAATAATTGATTATGTGATGAGTGAGGCTGCATTCTCCGAGGTAGACTTGGATCAATTACTCAGAACCGTCCCTGGCTCAGGAGTCTTGTCATTAACCCTCAAAAATCATCCAACAATGGTGGGAAATAAGATATCTGATTTATTCAAATCATCACATGAAATTCCAGTCTTTGCACTTTCCAGAGATAATCGACTGATATGGAATCCTGATTCTGAAATCCAGTTGCGCTATGATGACGTTATCATCTGTTATGGAGAGTTGAATCATTTGAGAGCTTCTCTGAAAAACGCAATTTTAGGGGTTGCTGAAAAATCGTTTCATCAAACCAGTAAAGAAGAAAGTAGTGCTTGAGCACTTTTAACAAACCTCAATAAATCAAGAGGAAGACGAGATATCATGAAAATATCAAGGATACTAGTGTTACTGGTTATTAGTAGCTTGATGTTTCAATATATTCCAGCAAATCACTCTTCCAGTGAGTTTACGACAATTAGCGATAACAATGATGTTCGCTACAATACCGAAGCTAACGAATATGAAATTGAAGTATATTCACAAAATGATTTAGAAAAAACCGCTGAAACACTCTCTTGGTGGCCCAACGATGACAGAGACTCAACGATGATGCAATTCATAATCACAATTGATGATATTGATATTTTAGCAGATTTACAGAATATTACTTTTAGTGCATATACACTTTATGATGGTTTTCAAGTATCCCTCTTTTCACTAGAAATCACCCCCGGATCACTCTTTATTGCAGATGAGGATTTGATTTCAATTGTTAATTATTCTTATAATACAGATATATTATCTGGCGATTATAACCTTGAGTTGGATTTGTTGTTCAATGATGGAGGCGAAGTTCAATATCAAGATGATAATCAGATTATATTTCATAAATATGGTTATAAAATCAGCAGTGAATTATTAGATTCAACAGTAGACTTTTGTCAAAATTATGAAACTATCATTCCAATAAAGTTACAAAATATTGGTGAAATAAATACATTATTGAATATTGATTTGACAATAATCGAGAATTTTTCTCCCGAAGAAATAACCTATGACTTTGATCCTGACAGCTTTGTTGAGTTATTTGCTGGTGAAATATCAATAGTAAATATACTAATGGTAATCGAAGACTTTGACCAAGAGCAAAATTTTATTGAACAACTCGAGTTGAGTTTTGAGGTAAAATACTATGACGAAAACACAGATAGTTTTGTACTATTGGAGGCAAATGCCCTCACATTTGAAACAAGTTTATTACCGGAATATAGCAACCCTGGATACATTTTTACGCATTTAGAATATGGAGTACTAGCCAATACTTTAACTGATAACTCCTCAAAAGCAAATGTCGAATTTTATGTTTTACAAAATGATACCATCTCGTTTTCATTGCAATTATTTAACCTCGGTTTTAATGAAGAGATATTCTCAATCGATATCTTACAAGATAATCTCGATTATCAAGTGATTTGGGACAATATTACTTACCCTGATATTGAATCATTAAACGAAGAAGGGTTGAAAGTCGCTAGAGGAAGCAATATCGAAATTACTTTTGTTGTCAGCGGATTACAGAATAATGATGAGGAACCATTTTCTCTTTCGTTGAATTCAATTTCTCCAAGGCATAGTGCAAAACTGGAAATTAGTTTTACTAACCAACCTATGGTGAATAATGATTTGATTCTAACTTCAAACAGTGGTGCAACAATGTTCAACCTTAGTAACAATGATACTGCTGATGTTGGTGTCAATATCAGCCAATATAGTGAGTTATTAACCTTCGAAAATCAATGGACCATCAATTGCGATATTGAAGGTTTAATTGAAGTCATCTTACACCCATTAGAACAAAGATGTGATGCGTCAAATGGCGAACAACAAATATCAATAAATTCTTCAATGGAGTTGTTAATTCATTTTAATTTTGACCAAACACTGCCTGCAGGAAATTATTATCTAAATCTAACAATTAACCACGACCCAAATGTTCAGGATAGTAACCTAAATCATAGCATCATGTTTCAACTGTTTTTCCCACTGATTGAAGATGACCAAAACAATACTGATCCGAATCAAAATAACAGCGATGGAAATCAAACCGATGATAATCAAACAAATGGCAATAATTCTTCAACAAATAACAACACGACTGGAACTCCTGTCGATGACTGTGCAGACATCCAGTGCGATGCGTGCCCGATCGGCATGGTTAGTGACCCTAACGGAGGCTGTTGCGCATGCATGGTGGCGCCGGAAACCAATGTTGATTCCGGCAATCAAACTGGCGAGCAGGGTGGACTGCAAAATGGCGATTCAACAAAAACTGCCACGAAAGAAAGCAATATGCCAACTTACTTGATTATCGGATTAGTTATCGCTGCTTTAGTTGCTGCAGTAGTAATAATAAGAGCAAGAAAATCTTCTGAAACACAACAAATTGTGAGTAATAAAACTATTACTCAATTACCAATGCCTGCATTACCCCTACCAGGAT
>JAKMFF010000014.1 GCA_022425585.1 Candidatus Poseidoniaceae archaeon | reverse complement strand
GCACAGATTACTTTCATTCCTGCTGCCATAGATTCTATTGGTGGATAGCCAAAGCCTTCACTGACAGACGGGAATAGTAACGCTTCACACCTCATTCTAAGCGTCATCAAGTACTCATCTGATACCGATGAACCATGCTGGGTCCAATTGTCGATGCCGTTTTGTTTAGCAATCTCCATTATTGGAGGCAAGCCTGAGTTACTTGCACCATTGCCAACGTGATGAATGTGAACCTGATGTTTTACATTGTCCGGTAAATTACCAATTACTTGACAGAGAAATTTCATTCGCTTTCTTGGGTCGTTACTACCAACAATCAGCAAATTACACGCAGCTGGCATGGCAATATCCTCTAGTTGCTGATTATCTGGATGATACTTAGCAACATCAATACCCATTGGAATACAAACAGAAGGAACCTTGGAAAAATTATCCTTAGATGCTTGGTGTGTATGTCGTGAGTTACACATTAGGAAATCCGCTTTCGAGAGGCCATGTTGCAGTTTTTTCAAATCCTTGCGACGCAACAAGCCTGGTTTAGTATCGCCAACTTCGATACTGTCATCACCAATTTGGAGGTGCTGTGGGAACAAATGAAACAAATCATGGACCGTTATTGTGACTGGCACTCCACAGTTACTTGGAACAAGGTGAGATTGCTCTTGGTCGGTAATATGGACAAGATCACATTTTCCTTGGGCAACAAGTTGCTTAGCGATTTTTGCCACCCTTCTTGGGTGGGAAATCCAGCGATTCCATAAACGAGAAAATGGGTTACTAATTTTGCTCAAAGGATATTCGCACTGTCCGGCAAGTTCCCAGCCTTCGATTTGCCCTGAATTCAACATATCTACTAGGTTATGATGTGCTGCACCAAGCCCAGTATTACGACCAAGCGAGCCGCCTCTAACTAGGAGAACTCGCTTGGCCATAGCCACACCAGCAGGCCTCATCTTTTCAAAGATGAGTTTCACTGAGCGATTATTCACTCTGTTGCTGCTTCTTCAGTAGCCTCTTCGGTGGCTTCTGTTGAGTAATCCTTAGCATCTTCTTCTTCGTTACCAAGAGCAATGACTCCAAGTACCAAACAAGTTAGTGCACCAAGATATAGCAGTAGAGCAACGTAATCTGTTGGAACATCGAAGTTTGTCCAATAGGACAAAGCTTTCTGATTGGTTACAATTGAACTTTCCATATCTTCTGCATCATCATCAGCAATCTCGGAAGATTGTACGATTCGGAATAATGGTTGAAGATCAGACATTTGTGGTGCTGTACCTCTATCAAATTCGTCCCTCATATCTGTGTAAAATGTCGAGGTTGAATCTCCCGCAATAACCAATCCAGACAGTTGTTCTGCTTGCATGTTGATTTCTGTACCAAAGTAAATTGGTAGAGCCGGAGTCATTGCATCAACAATTGTGAAACTCTTGAGCAACTTGGCAGTAATTGGCCTGGTTGTTGGGTCAACACTTGCAGTACAGTCATCAACTGGAATGCCCTTGACTTCGCTGGTTCCTGAACAGGTCACTGCGGTAATCGCATAGCCACCAGCATCGACTTTGTCACCATCGCCGGTTAGGAATCCACCAGTTGTTTCATTCAAAGTCTCAACACCAATTAGGCCAAAGGTAGCCATCATCATTTCGGTGTTGTGCCATGATAACTCGTTTGAACCGTCCTCAAGGATTGTCTCACCCTTATCGCAGTCAGAATTGTGACCGGTGCAAATTGTGTAAGTTGTGGCTGGTCCGGTAGATAAGTTTTCTGAACCATAGTAGGTCAGATTGGTTTCCAATTTGGACCAACCGAGTGTTGCATCAGTAATATCGCCAGCAACAAAAGCACTTACTGGGTCTCTCCAACCGAATAACCACTCGTTAACTGTTTGAGTCTTGTAAGGACCTTCGCTACCGAAGCCCAGCAAGAAATCCGGGACAAAGTCGCCGTATACTGCATCTCTCACGAGAACTCTCAGAGCCGCTGCAGCATTAGCATCAATATCGTAAATCATACTAACTGTGGTTTCATTCCAAGTCATTGGTGCACCTGGCGCCATTGTCTGCAGATTTACTGGTGGAGTTTGCCCGAATAATTCACCATAAAGGAATAATCCAGCACCATTTGTTGTGGTAATACCAAGTGGTCCATATAGTAAATTTCCGGCAGTTGATGCGTTAACAGATACTGGAGTGCCTTGAGGAGAATCCGGCATGAATGGTGTTCCCCATGCGCCACCCAAGTTCAGGCTGTAGGTTAGGTAGCCACCGTTAACTGGGTCTACGCCACCAAGGGTTACGTTGACGAACTCTTCAGCAGTGATCGTTCCTGTACCACCAAGTAGCACCATTGGAAGGGCTGTTTGACTGGTTAACCAGCCGCCAACCCATGTGGCAATTGCACCATATTGTGCCATATCTAGTCCGTATGTGGTCATGGCAGTAGCTGCATCCATACCAATGAATGTTGCAACACCGAATGCTGTTGCTGATTCATCAGCAACTACATTGGTTGCTAGCAGACCAGTTGGTACTGCATCGCCTTGACCGCCAAACAATAGATTCATTGCTACTGCATTATCAATGTCTACTCCGAGATAGTTCATCATACGAGTAGAGGCATTTACTGCATCAAGAGAAGCAAACCAGTCGTCATCGCCACCGCCATGAATCATGAAGAATGTTCCGCCAACGCCATAGCAAATTGCGTAGTCTCTAGAGATTGTTGTGTTAAAGTCAGGAGTTGTTTCATCAGCCATTGCAGTAAAACCCCAAATATTGGCTCTTTGCATAGTTCCTACATTGGCGAAACCATTTGCTGCATCAGCCATTATTTCTGCGTAGGATGCAGTTGGAAAGGCATCACAGTGACCAGCCAGAGCCATAACACCGACCATTCCGGTTAATGAAACATCATCATCTGTCAAATCTCCATTAGCATCCTTCATCATAGCAGAATCAAACGCATATGACAAATTGGTGAAAGCGGCATCAGACTTTGCGCTGTTGTTGTAATCATCACAAGAATCTAATCCACCAACATACATACAAAACTCAACCCATCCTAGAGGAACGGGTCCTAGAGGATCGGTAGCACCGGTAGAGTACCAACCATTGGCGATTGTTGAGGATGCAGATCCTGCGTCTACAGGATCTCCCATGGTACCGTCGGCTTGCACGCCCATTTGGATGCCCCCGTAAGTGGTTGCAAGACCTTCTGCAGTGGCTTTACCAGCACTAAATGAAGTCATCTCGTTGTTAATGGCACCAGCAGCGAATCCAGCCTTGGTAAGGCTCATTATGCCATCAATGGCTAAACCAGTTGCTCCAACTACTTGTGGCTGGAACGGAATGTTAGTTGTAGTAACTTCGGTGTCACAAGGTGTTGCTGTATCTTCAGCACAGGTGTACACTTTAGATTCGCTGTATGTCATGGTACCAGCAGATTTATTGAAATCAATTATTTCTCGTGTATAGGTAATGTCGTAATCAAACGGACCTACCTGTTCATACACTGGTTCTGCTGCACCAGGATTAGTTAAATTCCAAGCGTAATAACTACGCTCACCGGTATCTGTTGCCCAATCTGCTTCTGCTTCTGTACAATCATCATTTGCACAGGCAGTATCGGTCGGGAATGTTTCAAAATTCTCGTCTACGGCGTCTTCTACAGCGCCTGTGGATAACACAGACAGTGGGGCACTCAAAATCAAAAATGCCAAGGCGGCACCAAGCATTACTTTACTATTAGATAGCATACTCATATTTTCTTGTACAAACATCAAGGTGTTAAAGATTACACTTAATGTTACTCAAATTATAAAGAAATACCCAAGATTTAAGGATTCGGTGAACTAATTTTGAGTTTTTTGTCTTCACTAAGTGTAAAAAAGGAAGTTAGTTTGGCGTGAAACATCCGTGATATTATGCCAAATCCTGTTCAACATATTTCCAAAGATTCTATCACTGAAATAAAAAATAAGATTGAAGACACCATCCAAAAC
The DNA here is from genome assembly GCA_022425585.1 of Candidatus Poseidoniaceae archaeon. Next base: position 6,399 of record JAKMFF010000014.1, on the reverse strand, counting down.
GGCATCTCGATAAGAACGGCACTAGCAGATTATTCGAACAGTGATGCATATGATATCAACTGGGAAGTTCAAGCAGCAGTAGAAGCGTTACAAGTTTTTGGCTCAAGATGGACTATTGAAATTCTTTCAACCCTGTACATTGCCGGGCCAAGGAGATTCAACGAAATGAAGTCACTGCTAGAAGGCATCTCTTCTAGGACTCTTTCTGATAAACTAACCCTACTTGCCGAGGAAGGGTTAATTCTGCGTAATGTCGATGCGGGCCCACCAGTAAGGGTTTCTTACGCACTTAGCGAACACGGTGTCATGTGTGGAAGATTGCTTTCACCACTTGTTGCTCACTTGAAGCTCCACTCTGGATCTGTTCAATGATTCACCTAGTGGATGGTTTAACTAAGGAGAACACCAACCTCCTCTTATGCCTCTAATAGCCCAATGGGTAAGACAGCGTCCTTGGTTGGCTGCTGGAATTGCTGGGGCTGCAGGCGGAATTACTGGAGTTGCAAGCGGTATGGCAGCTGCTGCAAGTGCTGTTGGAGCACTGGCATTTGGTGGAATTTCCACCAAGGCTAGAAATTCAGAACACCCTTTGCGTCGAAGAATTCTTTCGACATTAGAAAAGCACCCAGGGCTTTGCTATCGTGAATTGCAATCTACTTTAGCAACGGCAAATGGTACATTACGCCATCATCTAGATGTGCTTCAGACACGCAAGAGCATCACGGTAATGCCCGTCAACGGCCGCACCTGTTATTTTGCCGGAGCACCGAGCCAAGTAGAGGTACTCAAGGGGATTGCAGTTACTGAACAACGCGCCGCTTCTGCTCTACCAATCGGCTTATCATTAGTTCAAAGGCTGATTATTGAAGACATTGTAAAGGAAGGAATCCCGCGTTCCCAAGCTCACCTAGCCAGAAGAATTGGTCGAACCAGAGCAACTGTTCACTCAGCAGTCAAGGTACTCAAGCGCAGAGGAATTCTGCGAGATGATCGTATTGAGTTAATGCCGCATATTGACATGAATATTGAATGGCATGGCACCCATGGTGTTGACTACGAGTGGCTTGATGAGCGCCGATAGTGCACAACAGTGTTATTTTTCGCCTCTCAAGCGGCATTTAGTGCATAGAATTCAAAGACCCTCGGCGTAGCCTAATGTTTGAGCATCATGTTCAAAGTCAGAGTTCAAGAGATCTCTTTACCGACCAGTGACAGGGACTTAGACAGTTTAGTAACTTGGTTTATCGACACTTTATGCTTGGTTAGAAAGCGTGGTGAGGATATGGCTGACCATGGTATTGCTGGACCGGTTCATCGACTACTACGCGATTACTTATTTGCTCAACCTGAAATCGGGTGGGATGCACAAATGCTAGCAGATGAATTAGCACTTACTCCCGCCTCGCTAAACCATCATCTAACTAGATTGGTTCAGTCAGGAATTATCGGTTATACCAATGAAGGAAAAGGGTGGCGCAGATATTACTTACGTGGCGGTTCACTGTCTAAAGCAATCGAGTTGTTTACCACTCAATCTAGCACTATTGTGAGTCAACGTCTTGAATTAATCGAGAATTATTGGGGTCGAGAGAATCCAAGATTAATTCTTGAATTACCCGAAAAAGATAGCCCGCCATTGACTGTTGGAATTGTTGACCATCGCCCATTACAGGCTGAAACTGAGGAAAGTCAATTGTCCCAATGGATGGGTGATTTTGGACTACTTGGCGAGCGGCCTGGCAAAGAAGCCAAAGCGGATTCAAAGTCAGTTCAGTTATTCCAACTACTGCTGACTAGAGATTCACCACTTTCTCTTGACGAGGCTACCGAATTACTAGGCGGACCCAAGGCTCGTATCGGACGGATAATGGAGCGATTTCGCAGCAGTGGCATGGTAGAGAGAGTCCCAAGAACCGACCGCTTAGGCGTCTCATTGTGGACTGCAATGACCACCCAACATCAGCGCAGAGGCGAGGATTGGATGCTCAAGAAAGGTGGCTTTCAACGCCTACTTAGCGCCAAGCAACAATCAAATCTACTGATGAAATTGAAGAAAGGCAAGTTGAATGTTGATGAGGTTGTTGAGGAAATGAAAAATGTTGACCCCCAACAACAGATGCTGTTGCTGAATTTACTGGGTGGAAGATTACCTTTAGGTCACAGAATGAATGGTGAAGATGCTGCTCAAGTAATGCGTAATGTACAAGATTCTCTAGATAGGGTGCTTAGAAGAATGCGCAGAGTTGCTGAAATGCTCGAATCTGAGTTATCGTGACAATTTATGCCAACCATTGAAAAATAATCGCCTTGACCAAGGTATGATGAGCGACTTAATCGGTCAGAAATTTGGAGAATGGGATGGCGGAGAACGACCGTTATTTCTCGCCCCAATGTCTGGAGTTACCGACCTACCCTTTCGCTTGTTAGCCAAGGACTGCGGCGCTGATGTCACAATAACTGAGTTCACCAATAGTACTGCGCTAAGTAGGGAGGCTGCGGTATCTTGGCGAAAAATGGAATCTCATGAAACTGAAGTGCCGTTTATTCCTCAAATATTTGGCGGCAATGCTGAAGACATGGTGACTGCTGCAGAAATGTTAGCGCCAAGTTGTGATATTATTGACCTAAACTTTGGTTGTCCAGCCCCTAAGGTAACCAAGATTTGTGCCGGTGCAGCTCTAATGGGCCAGCCGGATGATCTGGTGTCTATGGTAAGTGGGATAATCGATAATGTCGAGGTCCCAGTAACGGCAAAAATGCGGCTTGGTACTGGTGCAAATCAGCATAATGCGATTGAAATTTGTCAACGCTTAGAAGATGTAGGAACCAGCCGATTATGTGTTCATGGGCGAACATTGAAACAACGTTATTCTGGCCAAGCTGATTGGGATTACATCAAACAAGTCGTTGATTCAGTTGAAGTCCCAGTAATTGCGAATGGTGATGTTGTGGACGCTAAAAGTGCCACTGACTGCTTGACTGTAACCAATGCTTCTGGATTGATGATTGGGCGTGGAGCAATTGGCAGGCCAGCAATGTTTGGTGAAATGAAGGTTGGACTGGGTTGGATGGAAGAAACCGATTTACCTTGGGTTAAAGCCAATGATGAATGGTTTGACTTTGATGAAACTGGCAAAGCCTTCGCCACTAGAAAATGGTGTTGGGACCGTTACATCGAATTATCTCATACAACAGTCGGTATTCAAGCAAGATGGATGCAAAGACATGCTGTAGCCTTCACAAAGGGCCTACCTGGTGGTAAAAAAATACGCTCAATAATGCATGAAATGCCTACCCCTGAAGATTTTGCTCGAGCGATAAGTGAATTTCTTGTTGGTGATACTGCCTTCTGAGTAGAGTGATTATTCAGTTTCCATGTCAAAAACCTCACAAAATCATTTACTTTTGACTAATGGTGAAAATTTCGGGGTTTTGGAATCTTTTTCTTAATTTGTAGAGTAGTAACATGGTCGTGGTAAAGTAAACAATTTTGTCTAAAGTCATCACTGAGAATATAACCGTTTCAGAAGGTACTTTCTCAAGTTGTACAAAACGCCAAGTGAATGTACCCACTAACACATTGTGCAAACCATGCCAGAAAATAGGCACCCAAATATTTCTAGAAATTTGATATGAATAGCCGATAATCATACCAACTCCAATCCATTCAATTAAGCTATATATTAGCCACAAACCCTCCAAATCATAAATAATTATGGCGATTGGAAGGTGCATTAATCCAAATAGGATTGATGCCAAAGCAAGCGATTGCCACTTGGGCAATACTTTCTCAAATTGATTTTGGAAGAAACCTCGGAAAACGAACTCTTCGACGACCGCTACAACTAACAGATTTGACAAGGCCATTACCAGATAATGTGACCATGATTCTGTGTCCAAAAAGCCAAAATCAAATTCAAGCTCAGTGGAACCAAAAAATCCAGAATCAAATATCGCATACTGGATTGATAAAAGCAAAATGAGTTCCATTATTATCAATACAATTCCAATTACTAAGGCCCAAAAGATGAATGATTTCTTGGTAGAATAATCGGAAAAAAACCGAACTAGTGTTGCGGTTTCCTTTCGTACAAACTTCCAGTACAGAAAGATTGGTAAAAGAAAAATAATCGGCTGAAAAATGACTTGTGCAAAATAAAATTTCATGCTCCCTGACGGTTCGATATAGGGTAGTGAAACCTGCCGATAAACCGTCCAACAAACTAGGATCAATACCCACAATCCCAGCAATTCAGCGATGTGTCGCTAGTCTTGATTTTCCTCATTTAGAAGGGCGTCTGCGATGACTCGAATGTCGTTGTTCCATTGGGTAAATTCTGGCATATCCATCGGATCAACTTCATGAACAGCATTAAGCCAAATCAGTGTTCCAGTATCGATCATCATTTGGCCTGCGTGCCCCTTTTCGTCATCAAAGACAGAAGTTGCTTTTTGACCTATGAGTTGATTGAGATCATCCTCAAGTTGTTCTGTTTCAAACATGTCTCGTAATTCATACGCAACCGCCCCGTGATTGAACGTAAAAATATCTGCACCAGGATAATCAGAACTTAAGTTAGAGGCCAGCCGAACCCAAGAATCATACAAAAATTCGCTTCCGTCCTTATGTTCGCTTGCGTTCTCATATTGTCCGGGAAAATCTTTCCAAAGCATCGAAAGCCCAATGCGGGTATCTGGGTTTTTGTCCAAAGCATAATCCGTAAAGTTCCAAATTGCTTCGTCAGACTGCCCCCCTGTTTCGATGAATTCAACCGAACAACAGATCATGATCAACACATCAATCTCACCAGTATCCAAGTAAGCCTTGATGTTCTCACGGTGGCCGTCGTCTTCCCATAATGCATCGGGGGCACCTGAAGCGCCTCCGCTCATTTCGATGTACTGTGCGTGATCTGTGAACCCTGTGGTATGGGCATAATCCTGAAGTGTTTCAGCAAAAACTCGTCCGAAGCTGTGGCCGATGTAAAGAACATTGTAATCTTCAGATTTGACTTCTTCGGGCGAACCCATGTTTTTGTCATTCCCATTGTTTCCTCCGCCACGACCCAAACACCCGGATAAAGAAACCATAAACATCAATGTGATGACAAGAAAAACAACCTTTTTGCTCATGTGTATTTACTTCGTAGGCTCGTATATTTAGCTATTGTAACACTGGTGTAACCTACCGAACACCCTCTGTATACCCAATGTATTGGCGTGTCATCAGAGGGTACCCTTCCAACAGCTGGGTATTGCAAGGGGAGCCCATGCAATGAAAAGCGGAATCTGATTTCTATGAATTGGCTTTTTTGCGGTAAGTTGGTTAACAGAATGAAGCAGGAGTCTGTTCGCTTACTCTTGCATCCCATTCATCTTCACTGATGGGTTCGGATGACAGCGGTTGGCACTCATCATCTGCGACAGTTTTCAACCACAACCAATCTCCTTCAACAGAATAGTTGAATTCATCATCTTCATTGATCTCAATTGAAGTCGTGATGACACTGTTGTTCGAGCTCCACGTACCTGACTCTCCTTCTCCGGTGGCCAAAGATCCATCTTCACTTATATTGGCAACCAAGTCTTCCTGATAATACCATTCTCCTAGCGGTGAGGGAACATCTCCATGAGCTATTCCATCAGCTTCTACAAGATCATCACTGCGATCTCCACCCAGGCATCCAGTGAGTGAGCATAACAAGATCAACGAGATAAGTGTAATTTCCATTTTCACCAAGTCATTCACCTCCGATTAAATGGTTAGAAGGAATATGGCCGTAGTCGTTCTCAATTGCCTCACCATCCAATGTAAACCAAAAAAGAAGTAAAACAACTCCTACAATTGGAATAAGTACAATCAATAACACCCATCCAGATTTTCCAAGATCATGCAGCCGTCGGATAGATACTGACAGAAGCGGAAGGAATGAACCGAGTAGAGCAATGGAGAGTAAAATCATCAGAAATGGCGCCGTAGCATCGAAGACCATCCCTACAACCCCGAAGTGCCCACCATACATTGCAGCCAAATTTGCAGCTTGAATTGATATGGCTGTTAGAACGAAACTGAGAAAGAAATACCAAAATTCAGTTTTGCTTGCTCGACCTCTGAAGACAAAATATTGTTGAAGGCTCGAATATACGGTTCTCTTAAATGCTATTTTTGCACCCATGGTCTCCCCATTGCCGTTCAATATTAATCAAGTGGGGACGCTGGAATTATCTTGATTCGACAACTGAATTGGAAAGTATAATACAACCATGTCTTCTGGTAATAATGTGCAGTACCTTGGTATTTTAGAAGGGGTTATCCTGATTTTCGTGTGTATATTTACGAGCAGAACATGTATTTCGTTTACTCAAAGACTCTCCAGAGGCATATCAATTATCTGTCTC
>JAKMFF010000006.1 GCA_022425585.1 Candidatus Poseidoniaceae archaeon | reverse complement strand
AAACCAGCCCCATTAAATGTAGACAGCGACAAGGTAGATAGATACTTACTTTCCAAAATGATCGGCAATCTAGAAACCCAAACAAGACTGCCTGGCGCCCCTAAGAATATGACTGCCATACACGAGGGTTGGTTGGCAAAAAACTCTCCTGCAAAATGGATGAAATTCGCCGAGGATAATTGGCCTCAAAAATCTGCTAAGGAATTCGATGTCCCAATTAATCCTTTTTCATTATCTTCGTGGTCAATTCTCGGTTCTCTATCCATTATTGGAGGTTCAACTGAAGTACCAAAATTGCATAAACTTCTTGGCCCTCACAGAATGATCACTAGGAGACATACACAACGTTTAGTCAAATGGTTGGAAGAAGAAAAGTGGATCAATAAACAGTTCAATCACATACCATTCTCTGAAGCGAAAGTATTCAAACTTAGAGAAGAGCGTCTTGGTTTTGGTAGACTTGCTTTAGCAATGTGGCCATTAAGAACGTCAATATCATCATGGCGTAGGGCAAATCCAAACAGTGAATGGGAAGTATGTCTAGAAGAAATTATTCAAAAAAATCCAGCAAAATTACCGGCTTATCAACTAAAAAAATGCATTAAAGATGTCACTGAGAGATTAGTAATACTTACTAGCGGACATCGTGAATGCCCAGTACCTAGTAGCATAGAAGAACTAATCGTTTGGTGGAAAACACTTCCACCTTAATTCACTCTTCTTCGACGAGCTGAAACTTCATCCCACCTGGCAAACTAACTTGTGATGCTGATTTGAAATATTTGGATTTAGCAGAATAGGTTGCGCTAATCAACACCCCCAAACCAACACCAAAGCCAATTCCAGTAAGAGGGCGAGTAAAGTTATTTGATTCATAAGAAGTCAGTAATTGTGTAAAACCATCGATAATCAATGGTAAACAAAGTGCGATTCCACATAATAGCCAAACCAAGGTTCTGCGATTATTTAGGTATGTGTTAAGTAACCATCTATCGGGTAGTAAAGAAAGACAAGTGTCTTTTACTGTCCAACGATTGTATCCCTTTCTTGAAAACCAAAAACCTCCAACAGCAAGGCCGAAAAAGATTCCCACGTCTCTGGTACAAACCGGCATTTGATTGTCATTTATTATCCAAGAACGCTCATATTTTTGATGACAGTTGAGGTCTCCAAACCCATAAATCACCGCTGAGTATGGGTCTAATTCAGTCCAGGCAAAGTCGTCTTCTAAGTTATCATTCCCTGAAGACCACAGGCCGTCACTGGTTGCATAATCAAAGGCATTTGCTCTTGCTTCCAAAGGCGGAACTTCTCCGGTGCCTACTATCATTGGTGCAATAAAAAAAGAAATGAAAAAGAAACCTGAAACATAAAACACCCAGTTCCCAACTTTCCTCTCTCGGTCACGAGAGGCTAATCCATTCTTGTTCACATACACGCTAACAAGAAACGACTTATAATGAATTCATGTCAAAGTATTCTTCTACAATCCGGCTTTGGCCATAACATGGCAGATGAAGTTGGAGAGCCGGTTGGACTCACCATGGGATTTCAGGCCGGGGGCCTGATTGGCCTTTACCTCGGTTTTTCTCTCGCAACTATCTCTGTTCTTACCGACGCTGAAAATGTTCAAAGAACTATTTCTCTAATGTGTATTCCACCATTTTTGTTTTCCCTCTTGCTTGGGCCATTCCTATCTAGAAGAAGAAAACCAGTAATATTAACCAAAGAGCCGCTTATTGAAGCTAGGGAAAAATTATCGAGGTATAATGAAGGACAAGGAAAATGGCGTACTCTAAGTCATATCTCAAGTGATGGAATGAACCTAAGAATCGATATGCACAATCTTACCAATGTGGAGGGAGTGGTTGACGCTGCACTGGATATTGCTGAAACAACTACGGTAAAATTTATTGTTGGCAGAGGAAATCACAAGAGTTCTTCACCTGAACTGAGAAATCGTGTGTTAAAAATAGTCGAAGACAAAGTAGGAGTTTTGCGAAGATCTCGTAAAGCAAAATCTATAGAAGTTAACCCTATAGCCTCACATGAGTACAATGCTTACCAAAATAAATTAAACAGAATGCTGTTGATATTACTACCAATTGTGTCCTTTTTGGCTTGGCTAGAGATGAGAAACTGAATAAACTAAGTTCAATAGATATTATCTATCCTCAATAATTAGGTGAATCATGCGCGAAGTGACCCTGTTTTGGAAAAGAACACGCCTTGCCAACCTAGACATAGGAGGAATTGTCGATGTATTTACTCAACTAGAGTTTATATCTTATGTCAAAAGAGTGCCAAAAGATATCAGAATTATTTTGAAGGCAAATTTTTGCGAAGGACGTTCCCCTAAGGACATAGAAGACCTACATTTCTTGGAATTATTAGAGGTTATTCTTGAGCCAAAAGACAACTCTGATAGCTACATAATATTAGTTAAATTAAACCACTCAGTATCTAATTTGAATGCTAGAACTAATGGGACAAGTGCAGTACCTGGTTGTAGATTAGATGGAGAAGGACTAACTTACATAATTCAAGGACCGCCGCTGAAACTACGTTTGGTTTCTACCTTGGCGAGGTTAATATCTAAGCCTGATCGAATTAGCGCTAGAAGTTTAGATTTCAATTCTACTTTAGACCGCTCTGTGCTTAATACAAAACAATTAAAATTGGCAAAATTTGCTTATGACAGAGGTTATTTTGACATCCCCAAACGGACAAGGATTTCTGATTTAGCAGTTGAGATAGGGTTGGCTAGGGCAACAATTTCTGAACACTTAGCTAGAATCGAATCAATCTTGATGGATGACATGTTCTCATCTTTTGATGAACTATATACTGAC
>JAKMFF010000361.1 GCA_022425585.1 Candidatus Poseidoniaceae archaeon | reverse complement strand
TCAACAAATATTCAAGGTAATCCAATGGAACCAACAACCACAGGATTGTCGCCCTACATCAGTACGGGTTGTCTATCAATACGACGATTGTGGAATTCATGCTCGGAAATACAACAATCGAGTGAACATACAGTGCCTCCAGTTTCAATTCAAGGGCAAATTATGTTCAGAGAAATGTTTTATCTCCTTTCAAGATCTGTTGAGAATTGGGATCAAGATTCAGGCAATTCTCAATGTAAAGAAATCGAATGGGGAGAATTAGACCATGCACTGCTAGATTCTTGGGATTCGGGTCAAACTGGATTTCCCTTGATTGATGCCATGATGCGTCAATTGAACGCTACTGGTTGGATGCACCACCTTGGAAGACACGCCGTCTCATGCTTTCTGACTCGTGGGCAATTATGGCAAAATTGGACGCACGGCAGGGATATATTTGAACGTAAATTAATTGATAGTGATTGGGCGCTCAATAACGGAAATTGGCTTTGGCTAGCAGGAGTTGCACCATTCTCAATGCCTTATTATAGGATTTACAATCCCTGTCCTGATTCCAAATCGAGTTTGAACGTTGAGACCAAGGATGCCGAATTTATCAGATACTGGGTCCCAGAACTTGCTGAATTTCCCTCAAAATACATCTTTGAGCCACATTTAGCTCCATTGCATATCCAAGAATCAGCAGGATGTCTGATTGGCACAGACTATCCAAATCCAATAATAGATCGAAAGGAATCACGGAAAAAGAATTTGCAATCATTCAAGCACAGTCTTGAAAAATTACGGTAATTCCCTTGGCAATGCAAGGTTTATCCTCGAGATAAATACAATCTCCACAAACAAGATATTAGTTAGATTCTGCCGGCATTGATGAGTGATGTAATTGGATTCTTAGGTCTCCATTCTCATCCAGAATGTAGCCAAATGTGTATTCAACCTTTACTTCAAAGCCTTCTTGACTGGTGAAGAAATAATTCCCCATGGCTAAGGCAGTATTGTCATTAATAATTACATCAGAGTTTTCAAAGCGAACACTGGTCCATCCTTTGATGGCAAATCCTTGGTCTTCCGGGCATGCATTATTTGACGCAACGAAATAAGATAGTGCGGTTTGGAAGGTTGGTCTAAACTGATCGGTAGCAGCAAGGGTCGGTTTGAACAATACTGGTCCCATTTGGTAAGCGTATAATGTGTTGACGTGATGTGCTGCTAAGCCGACATAATCGCCACCGTTTGTATGGGCTGTTGCTATCGCCACAATCCCCTCACCCCATGCCTTTTGTGCATCTTTAACCTTAGCTAAACCCACCATGACTAATCATCCCTAAACAGCGGTTGAGTCGACACCTTATCATTTTTCTATATACGACTAGTTTAAACACTATCTGACATTGGCCGAATCATGTCTATAATTACAGCATATAATGAAGCCTGGGAAAACGCAGATGTCGACGCACTTAGAGCATTAATCCATGATGATTGTGTCTTTAATCCACATGTTGGAGGATTTACCATGAGTAAATCAGATATCCTTGGATTTGTTGCCGGAGACGGTACTCCAAAATCCGAAGCAAACAGAATTTTGTTCGAAAATGATGAAGTTGGCGTAGCGCATGCAATCGTTCACTTTGCTAACGATTCTGACTCAGAAGCAGTAATGTCGTTTATGCGCTTCAAAGATGGTCAAATAATCTCCATGGAAACTGGTGCTACACCACTTTCTGATGACTACAAATTAGTCGGTCAAGAATAATACTTAGTTCGCTAGTTCGTCTTTGACCATTGCACGCATTTCACATGCCTTGCACTGGTCGTTTGACGTAATTGATGAGCAAACAGGGCACTCCTTTGGCGGACTTGGTCGAGACTGATGGCCGCCCAATTCGATTATTTGATTACGCAATTCCTTCACATTGTCTGCCATACGCAAAAGTCCATGTCGAGTGCCTGGTACATCTGCCTCCATAGTAGCTACCATTTCTCTATGACGCCATCTAAGAGCTCCTCTAGCATGTGGGCATTCTTCATGATGGATTGGTAGATTTTTGTGTACTGCATAAAGGTGTACTTCCTGCTCTGGTATCCATCTAAGTGGCACAATTCTAGGTGGTAAGCCATCAATGGGAGTATTGGTGTGTGGGGCTAATCTAAGGGTTCTCTCTAAATCACCATTTGACATATTCATTAATACGGTTTGAGCCATATCATCTAAGTTGTGCCCAAGCGCCATAACATCAGCATTGACTTTTTTTGCTAGATGGTTGATACCTTGGCGACGAAATACTCCGCAATAGGAGCAAGGCATCCCCGGTGCACCAGGGTTATTCTTGGTCATACCAGGGATAAGTTTGGCAACAGTATCCATTTCTTCAAACCCTAGATCTTTGTAAGATACAGTGATGAATTCTACTCCTAGGCTGTTACACAGATCTTCTGCGCATTTTAGTGACGGTGGCCGGTAGCCATCTATCCCCTCATCAACCGTGCCAGCAATAATTTTCACATCAGGCCGCACGCCAAGGATATCGACTAATGTTTCTAGCAGTACAGCTGAGTCTTTGCCCCCTGAGATCGCAACAAAAATCGTGGTTTCCTGACCTTTTTTGAGGACTAATTGCTTACGTAGCTCCTTGGCAATTTTTTTACGGATAGACTTGGCGAGATGTTGTCCACAAAGAATACGGCCAGAATAGGCTTGTTCCAGTAATGCTGGTTTGTTGCAGGAATCACAGGAGGGGATTTCAAGCCCGCCAACTTTGCCTGCCATGAAATATCGTAAAGGGTCTAGTGTTTGAGTTCATCGCATGTTCATGCTACTTGAAAGCCAAATTGCCTAGTAATAATTTCGCAATTAGAAAATCAAATTCTCAATTAGAAAATTTATTTTGTCAGAAGTCTAAATATGCCGCAGTTTTGTGGGAAAAATATTGCGCGGAAAAGACTTGACACATCGCATTCCGCGAGATTTATTATTCAAATCCAGTTGGAGATTTGATTTTACCCCTTAAATCCCCCCGTAGGGGGGAAAAAACGCAAAACTTCTTGAAGCCTACAACGCTCACGGACATTTTGAGCGACCATGTTACAACGAGTTCTGGCTGGTTTAACCAAGATAGAAGGAGTTGAACAAGCAATGCTACTCGATGAATCTGGCAACTTGCTAGCATGTGTTGGTAGCGAGGGGCAAGTGCCTCCCGTCGACAAAGCTATGCAGTCAGTTAACACTGCGGCTGAGTTATGCTCAACACTAGAGTTGGGGACACTGTACGAGATTTGGTCTGAAGGTGAAAGTCGAATGATGATTGATATAGCCGGACCAGGCAGAATCACAGTTCTAGCCGGCCAAGGCGGCCGTCTAGCCCAGTGGCGCCACGCTTTAGATAGAAACCGAAGGATACTAGCAACCACTCCAATGATGTGATATTATGTTTGATTTACCAAAAGGAATAGCCGTAGAAACCGAAATTGATGTATCTGAGGGGGTAATCCAAACCTTCGAGCATGGCGTGATAACTACCTGGATTGGAAAGCGTAAGACCCCTGCAGGTCATCGAATAATCCGAGCTGGCAGGGCAGTAGGTTATCTTGCAGAAAACGAAAAAGCATCTATTCTTCTTGGTGGCGCAGAAGCAAAACAACGTCTTCTTGAAATCGAAGCAGAAGGAATGTGCCGTTATGAAGCTCAGAGTTATTCGATGATTGGACTGGGCTCGGTTGCAGAGGTAATTCCAGAGGCATTTGAACACCCAGTGGATGCTCAAGGTCTGATGCCAAGGGGAGATTCAGTTGAGCGCCTTTTGTCAAGGGATTTATCAGTTGTTTTAGCTAAACTGGTGGATAATGTTGCGGTTAGAGGCGCAATTGCTGTCGATGCAGGTATGCTTATTGATTCAGCTGGTGATTTACCAACGGATGGCGAAACCCTGGCAAAGGAAGTCGGCGAAACTATTGCTAGCCGTGAAAAGTTAGCGCATGGACTAGGTTTTGCTGACGGCGGACATTGGACCTTACATACTGGTGACGGTGCATTACTTCTTGCTCACACAGGTGAGATTGCAATCGCTGCATGGACTGAGGCAAATGCAGATCATACAAGGATTATCAATGCAGCAGCAGCAGCGCTGGAGGGAGAAGTCTCGAGTGATCCAGGATTTGGCGAACCTTTGCCAGACGGATTCATCCTAAGAGAGGGTAAAGGAGGCGCTGATGCAGTGCTTTCAATGCTTGCTGATGCTATTGAAGAAGGTGTTACAGGACACATTCAATCTGGCAAGTCTTCCAAAGCAGTGAGTTTAATTTTGTCTCGAGGAATACCAGTAGGAATCTTTGCACCAACAGCCGAATCGTTTGAAGAAGCCATGCTTGGGCTGACAGAAGCAAGAAGAGTGATTCGATTGCATCGATTACCAGCGGGAACAATCCTAACTAGAGAGTCAGGCACTATCAATGACTTTTCTCTATCATACTTCAAAGA
>JAKMFF010000349.1 GCA_022425585.1 Candidatus Poseidoniaceae archaeon | reverse complement strand
CTCGCGATTGGAATGGTGCAGACCAACTCATAATGTATGCAATCGTTGGCTTAGTGAGCGTTAGTATGCTTTCTCTTGGAGCATATGTCATCATGTCTACCGGTGAAGACGATTCCTCATCTGCATCCATGGAACAAGAAGCATGGATTGACCCGGTAGTCGAAATCGAAGATGAAAACCACAGTCATACCGATCTACTAGCACATCGTCTTGCAACCAGCAACATGCAATTAATCGATTACCACAATCTAAACTGTGATGGTAATGTTGCACCACCTGCTGAACTTGATAACGTAGCTGGACGCCCGTGTTTCCCCGAATTCAAAAATGTCGGACCAACTCCTGGTGACTCTTCTGAAATATCCATAGAAGGCAACTTCATGGAAGACTGTGTAAAACATCCGGATGGAACTGGTGGTTGCTATGCCTATGTTTCTTCATACAACCAATTCGAAATTCTAGATATCTCAGAACCAAATAACATCGTTTTACTTTCAACCTATTATGCGGAAGTCGGGCGTATGATTGACATCAAGGTTACACCAGACAACAACTGGGTTTTGGTTAATCACGAACTTACCAATAGTGATTTGGACCCGATTCCACAAGATGATGACGCTAATAGCGGCGCAAATCGACTCGATGTGATTGATGTTTCTGATAAGAATGGACCAATCAAGGTCGCTGAATGGAACAATCCGCCAGCAGGATTCCACAATCAAGACCTTCACGTTGACTGTGATTGGGAAAATGCGCCAGCAATTTATGCTCAAGAAGAATGCCACCTGTTCCTCTACGGTGCTGACCCATACCCAGAAATGGTTGAGGGCGATTCAGGAACATTCTACAAAGGCACTCAAGTATTCTATGTTCCACTTGGATTTGAATCTTGGAGACCGGATATTAATGATGAGGACCAAAATGTCAGCCGAGAAATTATTCGCTGGGGCGGATATTCTCCTGAACCTGAAACCACCTGTGGCGGCTCAATTTTCAATCACGACAACGTATTTCACATTCATCCTATCACCGGACAAGCCTTGCTCTATATTTCCTATTGGGATGCAGGGCTACGAATCGTAGACGTTTCCGAACCACCAGCAATCCCAGACCCTGAAGGAATCTCTTGGCCACAAGATAACGAAGTCGGCCGTTGGCTTGGTTGCCCAAGTGCTAACGATGGCTGGTACGGTCCTGATGGGGGTGGCCATGCTAACATGACTCCTGATGTATGGGGTGGCAGTAGTGGTGCATTAAATGGTAATGGCTGGATTCATTATGCTGTCCCATACGAGCATCTATTGTGCAACGGAGCAGCTGAATTTGACCCAGTAGACACCTGGGATGACGAATGTGGAACAGGTCCTGAAGACCCTGTATACGGTATTAACTGGCGACATTTGACGCTAATCGCTCCTGAATACGGCACCAACACAAATCACACCGGATACATTTGGACTATCGATACAACCGACCCCGCAAACCCGTTTTTGCTAAGCAAGTGGAAATTACCAGGCAACAGTATTCTGCCAGACGGTAGTGTGCATGAACATCATTACATTCCAGGCGGCTATATTTACAGCCCACACAACGGCGACACCGGAACCAATGGTCACGTATATTGGACTCACTACCACGCCGGTAACTGGGTTACCGATCATAGCCAGATTTGGAGTGAAATACAATGGGTAGACGGAGTTCCAGCCCCCGAAATTGGTTTCCCAGCAATCGAGCAGTTGGCGGAAACCAGGACCATGGGTTACTATCTTCCAGCCGGACCAACATGGATTGAAGACCCGAAGGAAACCCTAGGTTATGATATGGCAGATTGTTGGGCATCTTGTATGATTCCATTTGACTGGGGGCTGCAATACGACCCACGAGGATTCTTGTTCGTCTCTGAAATGGTATCTGGAGTCTATGTTGTACAAATGGATGAAGACATCAATCAGGATTATCTTTATCCACCATTATATGCTACTGATGAGTAATCAAATTACCAGAACATAACTGTTATTCTTCCTCAACAGAGGGTGATTCAGTATTGAATTTAGATTCTACTTCTTCGATGGCATTTCGCAGTACTAAGCCGTGATACACTTTGATTCCCTTGTCCTTGACCGTCTGGTTAACTGCCTTTTCTAGTTCAATCAATTCATCCTTTGATTCAGCACCTTCTATCTTGGACAATAAGTCTCGATACTTACTTGCTCTGACATAATAGATTGCGAAGTAGGTTGGAATTAGCAACAAAGGAATGACTAGTTCTTCAAACACGATTTCCATGAACGCAGAAACAGACAGCTCGAAACTCTCCGCATCATAATTTTGACTGAAGGAATTACCGTTTAAACCTCCAGAGTAAAAGACGCCGCTATTGATACCAAAGTATAGATTAAACGGGGTTTCATCAGCATCAAAAATATCAGAACCACGATCTAATTCTACCGAATCTGGCCAACCATCATTGTCGTTATCATCATCTATAACATCTGGAATAGTGTCTCTATCAGTATCAAGTGGTGTTGATAGTGGATTGAATGGGTCGTATAGAATCGTGCCAGATGATGCAGCCCGTTCTAATTCGTTACGTATTCCATCACCATCTGCATCATCGTCATAGATGTCGGGCATAAAGTCGCCATCAATATCAGAACATCCAACTAAGCGAATTCTACTTTTCCCGTATGCAGCAGGGCAATTATCCGATAGCTCGTGACCACCCTGGTCAGCATAACCGTCTTCATCAGTATCTGACCAAATTTTGGTAATTGTTGGCCAAATATCTTGCGTATTTTCGACCCCGTCGCCATCAATATCATTATCGGAATTATCACCAATTCCATCGAGGTCTAAATCTGCATGCTCAGATGAATTATTTGGAAAAGCATCAGCACCCATGGCAATAGTCCAATTCTCATCAGCATCAGACCATCCATCCCCGTCTGAATCCAAACAGCCAATTCGGTCTTCGGTTGAATCACCACCGGCCGCACATGGAGAATCTTGTGCTGAAGCAGAGGTTATGGAAAATCCTGAAACGATTACCCCCAGCAGTATTATCACAACAATTTGTCTTGATGCCATGCGTACCGGTCTGTTTGAACATTAATGGCTTTATTGCTATGCATTGTGACAAAACCTTGAAAACCCAACATTACAGCATTTAGCCATGCGATTGCAGATTCTGGTCATAACGACTCTGTTATTGCTGCCATCATTGAGCGGCTGCGTTGAGGAAGCAGCAGAAGAACAAGAATTTCCGCAATTCTCTGCGGTGGCTGATGATGAACTAACTTACAATAATTCGATAATGGCCGGCGCACCATACATCGTGATGTTTTCCGCAGAATGGTGTAATAGCCCCTGCTACTCTACTTTGCATTCGATATGGAATACGCAAGCAGAACTGCCAGTATTAGTGATGTCTACTGACCCGGCTAAGCGCGCTGGCGGCTTGACTCTACAACAATGGCATGAATCGGCTAATGCTCACGACGATGAGGAAAATGACACTGGTATAGAGTTGTCAACCTATGCTTTCATGAAGGGTGACGACACTGCGCTTGAAATGGATATTACCACGCCTGGGACGACGTTTTTCATCAATTCAGCAGGCATTATCACAGATCGCCACGAAGGCTTACTAGATGACCAAGAGTTAATTTCGTCATACTGGGAATCAGCGTCACAAGAACCGGTTTAATTACTCAAGTCGCATCTAGCACAAACAAAAGTTTCACCATCTTGCCAAAGGATTTTTTTGTGTTCAGTGAGAAAAATCTCGCCACATGACTCACATTTTAGAGAGATGCTAGCAACCTCATCTTCAGTTAAAATGTATGGCGTATTAACAATTTCAGGTTTTATACAAATTTTACAATACCATTTTTTGTTAGTTTTATTCAATTCCATTACTGCAGGTTTGTAGGTCTTGTAGCACCTAAAGCACTGCCAGTCTTTGTCAGGGCCCCACACAATCATACTAACTGCGAGTTATTTATCAAATTATTAATTTCTTGAAATTTCAATTAATACCGCTATTTTTAAGCCACCTGAATTTAGACGGAATATGCACTTTTACATTCCTGGGGCAATAGCGGGCATTATTGTCTTTCAAGTGTCCATCATCGCTCCGACGATGTTCAAAAAACTCAAGATTGAAGATTTTGGTACAGCCATCCGTTCTATTTGGCCGAAATTTTTCGCACTAATCTGCTTTCTAGCCTTTGCCAGCATCGGCGTTATGCTATCAAGTGGTGACGGGAATAATGTTCATCTAGGAATCTCTGGATTTACATTGTTGGCCTCAGGAATCTGTTATGGGATAATCCCGGCAACTAACCGGGCAACAGACTCTGGAAATAGCAAGAAGTTTGACCTGCTGCACAAACTAAGTGTTTGGTTAACAGTAGCGATACTTCTTGCCAACATCGCATTTTTATTAGTCTGAAGTGGTAATTATGAATGTAAATAGGTCTCTAGTCTATTTGTCGCTGGCCATTATTATGGTAATGACTGCTACAATAGTACAAGCTGAATCTACCAATGCAGAGGATAAGGAATCATTCAATATGGTTGGCTATATCTTTCTTGCAGTAGCCGGCTTTGGGTGGTTATTTTTCTTGACCCTACTTGGTTCTGCGATTTACTTGATAGCGAAAAAGTCTCGACAATTATACGAACCAAAACACCCTGTAAGATGCAAATAACTTGTTATTAGAAACTAATCAAGGTTCTTTAAACAACCAAAACTTGGTGAAACCATGAAGCACATACTGTGGGCGACAATACTGTTGTTGTTGACGCCGCTTGCTTCGGCAGAGACATACCGTATTTCAGGTAAGGCTACATATGCCGATAATTCAGCCGTAGCGCTTGGTTACGTCTACGTAAATTGCGAACAAGGCGCTTTTGAATGCTACCAATACCGCGGCACTGAGGCAATGACAAATGCTTATGGGGAGTTCACCATGGTAATTGATGCAGACTCAGAAGAAGATGGAATCGAGATACTTTTGACTCTCAAAGGCGAAAACTTCACTCACGTAATAGATATCAGCCAACATCAAAATTCACCAGAAGGTAAGGTGTATCAAAATTTAAAGTTACAGCAAAACCCAACTGCTTCAGGAGTGATGATGGGCTTTGGATGTTTCATTGTCCTATTTGTTGTGGCGTTTGTCTCAGTATTGTTGCGCACCGGTAGTCGACTTTCGACTAAGCGAGGCAGACTTGAGTTCATGGGATACCGGCAAGCCAAACAACTCGAATGCCCTAAGTGCAATGAAATGGTCTTTCAACATGAACTTGTCAAACATTTGATCGTCGACCATGAGTTAGATCCGTTAGATGCTGGAGAAATTACTGGCATGGTCATGCGACGAACCTGGTCTGAAGAGGAATAAACGAGGAATTCATCAACCTCCAACTATTCCACCAATCTATGCGCATTAGTCACATCACACCGGATGGCAATGAAGCCTACGTTCATGAAGTACCTCAATTTGGTTTAGGAGTATTCCTAATGTCAGACGATGGGGAATGTAAAGACTCTATTCTTCAGGCTCTAGAAGCAGGCTATACTCACATCGACACTGCGCGAGCTTACAATAATGAGCATGAGGTTGGAAAAGCGGTTAGAGAATCAAACGTTGCGCGTGAATCATTATTCATCACGACAAAACTTCGCAGAGGCCATGCAACCGGTTACCAAGATACCATCGAACACTGCCAGAAGTCACTGGAATTACTTAATATGGACTATATCGACCTATATCTGGTTCATGCACCACCAGAAAATCCAGACCATCGCGCACCAGTTTGGCAAGCAATGGAATACTGCCTTGAACAAGGCTGGGTCAAAGCAATTGGGGTATCTAATTACGGACCTGCCCATTTAGCGGCCATGAAAGGTTATGCAAAATATATGCCCAGTGTAAATCAGGTAGAATTCAATCCATGGCTGCAGCGCCCACACCTAAAACAAGCTACTGAGGACGCAGGTGCCAAAGTAATGGCCTATTCTCCACTTGCTAGAGGGCACAAAGTTGACGACCCACAACTTGGCATGATCGCTGAGAAACTCGGCTGTACTCCAGCCCAAGTTGCGATAAAATTCTGTTATGATGAGGGATGTATCACAATCCCCAAGTCAAGTAACCCAGGCCGTATTGTTGAAAATATCAAATCATTAGATGTTGATATTTCTAGTCAATATGAGGCCATAAAAGCACTTGAATGTAACTATGTTTCTGGCTGGGACCCAACTACTGAACCCTGATTAAACCGTCTTAATCAGATATGTAGGGCAAAGCCACAAAAGACAAGCGGGTTAGGATTAACCAATGTCTGATAATTTTTGGGATACTAAACTTTCTGAGGATGCATCAATCGGTAAGGACGATAATAATCCAAAGAAATTGGATATCTCGAACCCCAAAGTGAAGATCAATGTCAAGTTAAATGACTTTCCAGTAGGTTATTGGGATAGTGATAACGATGCTATGCACATTGTTCAATGGTATAATGATAATCGAATGGCAGTTGAGGAAAAGAGCCTAGATTTTTTCAAACAGAATACTGGAATTAAACTTGTGACCTCTAAAGCAGAGGCGCAGAAAATACTTGATTTAGCGATTCAAACTATGCAACAAGAGGGTGTTACTGTTTGGCGCCCACCAAGTCATGAGTTTGAAGAAGAGTCCAGCAATACTATTCAACTCAATAATATTGAAACATTTGGTGGCCTAATAGGTGGTTGGGTTTTTGCGGGAATTTGGTTTACTATCTCCTTTTTGATTTTGTTTCTTGTTGGAGGACCTGCAATAGCAGACTTGGGGACTGCTGATTGGAATGCCACTGATGGAGTAATTACTTCTAGTGATGTACACTCTTCAACTGACTCCGAAGGAGGTACGACATACTGTTTGGCGGTCGATTATGAATATACTTATGATGGGAAAACTTACTATGGTGACGTAGTAAGTTATAGTAAAGATAATTCATGTGATTCATGGTCAGGAAATGCGGATGATGACTACCCAGAAGGCAAGGAAATCACAGTATATGTCAATCCAGATAATCCGTATGAAGCCGTACTTGAGCCAGGTCTTTCTGGCGTAGATTTCGGAGTATGTTGTGTCTTACCATTTCCTCTAATTGGGATTTTTATGGTTGCTATGATGCTAAAAAATACCTTTGGAGTAGTATCTTCAAAGTTTAATAAAAACCGATGAAAAGATTCCTTATTTTATACCCACTCCTGTAGATTATACTGTTAGTTTAACACATGGTCGGGACAAACCAAAAAAACCATTAGACGAGGGATAACAACATGTCAACTAATTTCTGGGATGCTAAAGTCGGCGATGAAGAAACCCCCACCCCTCCTCTTCCATCAGTTGAACAAGACCCACCTTCAGTGGGAAATAAAGCAACCAAACCCCATTCTGATGCAGTATTGTTTAGTAACCCACTGGTGATTGATGTCGACGGGAACAAAATAGAACTCCCGTTGGAAAGATCCAATGAATTACCTGAGCAAGCTATTAATCTAATTCTCAAATCCAAAGATTATTGGATGATAGAACTGGCTCCCGGAAACAGATTTTTTCAGATGAATGTCCAGACAGCCGAGATTGAACATTGGCTAGATGGCAACATAATTCACCAACAAAGAGGCGATATTGGGCAGGCCATGGATTATCTTGAGTCAATAATTCCTGAAGCTATTCCAAGCGAAAAAGCAAATGCTTCAGACAATATTTGGTCGCAAACCACACCAAATAACGAAATTTCTACATCGCAAAGAATTGTGGAAATGAGGTCAAAAGATATTCAACAATTAGAACAATCAGGGCCAAAGGAAACGCACCATTTCCCAAATATAGCGGCTATTATTGTTGGCGGAGGGGCACTCTTTTTTGCCTTAATTTCACTAATTAATGGGGCTATTCTTCCATTGCTACTCCTCGGTTTCGTCTCATTCATTGGATTGGCTATTGCTTTTTCTATGCATACAAAAATAGACCACTATGTTAACGATTCTACCTTTGTTTGGTACAAGGGACAATCTGTAGATTTCATCTATCAAAAACAAGTAGGCGATAAAATACAACACTGGGAAGAAGAGAGTTATTCTACCGATTCAGAAGGTAATAGTACTTCAACCACATATTATCATTTTAGAATAATCGATTCTTCGGGCGGAGAGTTATATTCGCGTGGCAGTTTAGGTCATAATAACAGGGCAAAATTGACAAATTTACTAGGTTTGCCAACAGGCAATGTGAGTAGAAGTGCAGGTAAAGTCAACTATCACGACCCCGGATCACCGAACTTTAATGCTGAAACAGCAAATAACTCATCTAGAGTTTTACGAACGGTTGCCTTATTCCCAATCATCATTTTTTTGATGTTCGGTTTTGTTATTGCATCTGATATTTTTCTGGATGATGATTTTGATGAATGGTATGATTATGAAATGCCAGACCGTTGGTGTGATGAAAGCGTGAATTATCCTGTTACAGTGCCACTTTATAGCGCATCTGAAACAGCAATGGGCGCTTATGAGCCGAATAGAGAAGATGGTTCGTACTCAGATATGGATTTGGTAGTCAATGGTGGCATATGCACATATCGTTATCGAACTGGAGAATCAACAGCATTTGAGTTTGAATATGAATTGCAAGAGGCAACAGACATTGATGGAATTAGCATGCTAGTTATGTACCACCCAGGCAGCCAATCGGTTGGCTATTCAGGTCTTGAAGTCTATACTATGACTAACAATAGTTCCCAGTGGGTGCAACAAATCGACTCGCTTTACATGTATGGAGAATTTGAACGCTACGCATCACACGACTATCATCTAGAAGAATTTTATTTTGACCAGTGGTTTAGACATGCGTTTGATAATACAGTAGAGAATGTATCTCACGTAAAAATCATTACAGGTCATGCTGACCAATTGGGCGACCGGTCGGTTAGTTTCTCAGGGCTTAGAGTTGATGCTGCAGGCGATTATGATTACCCCGATTATCGAATTTGTAGTGGCGAATGGGACGGCTTGTTTGAAAATTCAACTAGTGATATGATTACGTGGGATAGTTATGATCCAGATGTTCATCGTGGATGTTGAATGATAAATCCGTAATGGAGTTATATGGGATTATTTGTTTTCAGGCTCCCATTCCCATTTGTAAATCTTCATCGATTCATCTTTGATGAGCAGTTGTAAGAATGATTCTTCATCATGGTAAAGCGACGTATGTTCTTGAAAGGACCTATATTGTACTCCTGCCATGTATTCTGTCGGATTACCATTTTCCTCTGGATTCCAACTCCCTCTTGACATGTTTAGAACTACCTCTTCTGGCGTATTACCAAAGCTTACATCACCATTCCATTCCCCGCCATACCAACCAAATAGGACGATTTTGAAACCATCAAACAAGACATAATCTTCTTCACTGAGTTTGTCTAATTCGTCCATAAGTCGACTTAATCAATCGAATTTAAAAATCTATTCAAATTAAACCAGCCTAGCACTAGCATGGCCAAGATAAATTTTCAAGATAAATTTGCCAAATTCAGTGAACATTGGACACCAAAAGTAATCGCGGAAATGAATGATTATCAATTCAAGTTAGTGAAGGTAAAAGGTGAATTTGTCTGGCACAAGCATAGTGATACCGATGAAGTATTCATCGTGATCGAGGGTTGTTTAAGAATAGAGTTTGCCGAAGAAACGATTGACCTCAATGCTGGAGAAATGTATGTTGTCCCTAAAGGCCTGCAGCACAAACCATACTCAGATGAAGAATGTAAAATTCTGCTAGTTGAGCCTAAAGGGGTAGTCAATACTGGTGAAGCAGAAGGTGAATTAACCGCATCCAATGATGTTTGGATTTGATATTCATTCATCTAATAGTTTGAGTATGTCGCTTCTTGGTGAATCTAATGCTTCAACGTCTTTGAGGGCTCTTTCCATGGCTCTTAATCTTCTTTGAATTGTGTCCCCTTCACCGCCAATTGTATTTGCCGCCGTGTTGAGTTGTTTGTGTAATTTGCCCAAGTGCTCGCCGAATTTGACAAACTCAGTTTTTACTGCTCCAAGTACATTGTATACTTCACTAGCATTTGTTTCTAGTGCTAAAGTTCTGAATCCCATCTGAAGGCTGTTAACAAAAGCTGCGAGCGTCGAAGGGCCGGTAACAACAATTTGGTGATCTCTTTGCAAAGTCTCGAATAGTCCAGGCCGCCTTACAACATCAGCATACAATCCCTCGGTGGGGAGAAACATGACTGCGAAATCAGTGGTATGAGGTGCAGCAACATATTCTCTGCGAATAGTTTTGGCTTTTGCAGTAACATTAGATTCAAATGTTGAATACGCTTTTTCAATTTGCTTTTTATCGCCCTCTTCGTAAGCTTCTAGCAACCGTTCATAGTCCTCTTTAGGAAACTTACAATCGATTGGCAGCCATACAGGGTCAGCCATATTACCATCTAAACCAGGTAGTTTGATGGCAAATTCAACCTGTCCTTTACAGTCAGGGTGGGTTTTGACATTTTTATCAAATTGATTGGGCGACAGGATTTGCTGCAATATTCGCTCAGCCTGAATTTCACCCATTGCGCCTCGAGTCGAAACATTGGTTAGGACTTTTTTCAAGCCCCCTACATCAGCAGCTAAACTTTGCATTTCTCCAAGGCCCTTATGAACTGCTTCAAGCCTATCACTGACTAATTTGAATGATTCACCAATTCTTTTTTCTAGCGTGGTCTGTAGTTTTTCATCAACAACTTGGCGCATTTCATCTAATTTCTTCTCATTCGATTCTTGTAATTCAGAGATATTTTTCCCTACAGTAGCAAGATGTTTTTGCTGTTCTTCGCCT
>JAKMFF010000324.1 GCA_022425585.1 Candidatus Poseidoniaceae archaeon | reverse complement strand
ATTCTGCTTATTTCCTATGGTTACTCAACAGATTTTACCAATCTTGCACGAAATACCGGGTTCATTCTCTCAACTGTGGTACTCAGAGTTGCGATTGGTGCGACTGGTGTCTCATCGATGATCCTATTCGTCCTCGGTGGATTACTGGGTATTGCTGTGTTAATTATCAGCCTTAAAGCCGATGAATTTCAAGTCGAAGAGTTTGATTTTACTGCTGAGTAAGGTCTGACATTGCGAGTCTAACCGTTGCTTTTGCTGAGTTAATTACACCTGGCAATCCCGCACCAGGGTGAGTTCCTGCTCCAACAAAGTATAATCCTGGTATTTTTTTGTCCTTATTGTGTGGCCTGAAATACGCACTCTGAGTTAGTTTTGGCGCAACTGAAAACGCTGAACCTTTGTAAGCAACCAGTTCACTTTCAAACATCTTTGGGGTAAAGTGTCGACGAGTAACAATGTGTTTGCTCAAATCTGGTAATTCTACTTCTAATGCCTTGATTATCTTGTCAGCATAATCTTCAGCGATAGTATCCCAGTCAACATCTGCTCGACCTAAATGAGGAACTGGTGCAAGCACATAACCAGCACTGCATCCTTCAGGGGCTAGTTTAGGATCGGTAACTGTTGGTACATGAAGATACAAACTGAAGTCTTCGGGTAATTTTGTGCCTTTGAAGATCTCATCGAGCAAACCTTTGTATCGTGGGCCAAATAAAATTGTGTGATGAGCGACATCCTTGTACTCTATATCTGTGCCAAAGTGGAGAACAAATAATGACATTGACCAATCCATTTTTTCTAATTTCTTGGCACGCTTTTTGGCCACTTTGTGCTCACCATAGATACGGTCATAGGTGTGGTGAATATCGGCATTTGACACCACAATATCAAACACTTGTTGCTGCCCGTTGCCATCGATGATTTCGTGTTGCTTATCTTCATTGATTAAGCGCGCTTGTTTTACTGGAGAGTTTAGTCTAATCTCACCGCCTAGTTCTTCGAACAATTTTACTAGTGCACGCACTAGAGCATGCGTTCCACCTCTAGGGAAGTAAACACCCCATTGACGCTCTAGGTAATGTATCAGCGTATATATCGAAGAGGTTTGAAACGGATTTCCACCAACAAGTAGCGAATGGAAACTCATGGCCTGTCTTAGGTGTTCATCTTTGACATATTTTGAGACGGTCTTGTATACTGACCGCTCAGCACGTAATTTCATCAAATCAGGGGTAACTTTGAGCATGTCTGAAAACCTGAGAAAAGGCCTGTCTACCAAGTCGGTGTACCCTTTATCGAACACCTTTTCAGAGTATTTGAAAAATTTCTGATATCCTTCGGCGTCCTTTTCACTGCGTTGCCTTATCTGTTCAATCATTTTGTCAGCGTCTCTAGTGTAATCAAAACGATCGCCATCGCTCCAAATCAATCTGTACATAGGTGCGACTTCCATCAATTCGATGTAATCCTCTAACTTTCTATCACTCAACTCGAATAATTCCTCAAGCGTATGGGGCGCAGTTACTACTGTTGGGCCTGCATCAAAGGTATAGCCATCATCGTGATAGACATAAGCTCGGCCACCTGGCTTATCTCTTGCTTCATACAACACGGTTTGAACTCCTGCACTTTGCAGTCTAATCGCTGCTGCAAGGCCGCCAAAGCCGCTGCCAATCACCGCTGCGGTCTTGTCAGTCACCTGTCCGGCCGGCATAAGTAACTCTCCGAGTTTAAGGTAAATAAAAAGCCGTTTTTGACAGTGAAATGTTTCACTGCAAATTTGGCAGTTAAACAGTCCTTTATATTCGCGACAGTATCATATTTCAGTTTAGAGGCCAACTCGCTAAAGAGAAAAAGGATTGTTTCCTATGTCAAATGAAAATCTGACTCCCGATGAATCACTCGCCCAAAATGGCGAAAGTTTCCACTGGGCTAAGCGATTCCTTGGCAAAAAAATGGGCTCAGAGGCTGCCAAACTGTACGCCTTTTGTCGTCTACTAGATGATATGGCAGATGGCGATATTGAAAACGGCCCTGAGCGACTGGTCAACATCCGTGCTGCTTTACTCGAAGGCGATACTAATG
>JAKMFF010000280.1 GCA_022425585.1 Candidatus Poseidoniaceae archaeon | reverse complement strand
CCCACGCATCAACCATTGCTTCGTCAGCAGATGCTGAAAGGCTAATGGTTGGTTTCTGGATATGCCTAGATATCGTGCTTTGAGTTGAACCTAACAACGTGGCTATCTCTGATTGTGACCATCCTTTTGTGCGTAAATCTTTGGCAATGTGCTGGTGTAATCTGTCCAGCCACTTGCCACCTACTTCTCCTAACATGTGATGGCCTAGAAACATCCTTTATTCAATGTTGCTGAACTATTATGCATTATGAATTGCAATTTCAAGCAGAAAACCACTATTAATCTGCTAAATTAAAACATATTCTTGGCATATTTTGTAGAGCACTTATAGATTCTAGAATAATTCTCATTTGCAACAGAATTTGATTGAATGTGCTGTAAAAAGCCTCGACATGCGGCGAATGTAGGCTGAATTCTATCCCATTCATTATGCATAAACTGCCCAATAATAGTTCTAGAACCAACCACCGCATACTACAAAGGTCTAGTGCTAGACCGGTGGTTGTATGAGAGCAGAAGCCCTTACACCATTCCTTGATGGTTTGATGGCGCGAATAGCAGATTATCATCTCGCATCTTTAGAAAATGAGCAAAAAACCGTGGATTACCTCCCCGAAGAATCCCGAAGAAAAACTACAGATTTGTCGCTTCCACTAGTAGGCAACGGTCCTGATGGAGTTCTTGATGATATAGACGAATTTCTCAAACAGTGTGTTCGAACTAATAATCCGCAATTCATGAATCCATTGTGGGGCGGATTGAATTTGTCAGCCTTTGCTGGCGAGGTAATTGCTGCTTTGACCAATCAGTCGATGTACACTTATGAATTATCACCGATTGCGACTCTAATCGAGAAAGCCATTATCTTTCGAATTATGGAAATAATCGGTTATGCTGATGGTTTTGGCACCTTTACCACTGGCGGTTCAAATGGTAACATGCTAGGGATGTTGTGTGCTCGTCAATCCCTTTACCCATCATCATCCCACACTGGGTTTGATGGTACCAAGCACGTAGCGTTTGTGTCCGCTGAAGCTCATTACTCTGTACTAATGTCTGCTAATGTAATTGGAATAGGGCATCAAAATTTGATTAAGGTTGCCTGTGATTCACAAGGTCGTATGAAACCAGATTCTCTAAGAGATGAAATTCAAAGAGCACAACAAAATGATTTGGTACCGTTCTGCGTAATCGCTACATCAGGCACCACTGTTAGAGGTGCCTTTGACCCAATTGACGAAATTGCTGCTATCACTCATGATGAAAATATCTGGCTGCATGTTGATGCTGCATGGGGTGGAAGTTGCTTATTTTCTAGCAAATATCGTGATCTCATGTCAGGGGTTGAACTGGCAGATAGTGTTTGTTGGGACGCTCATAAAATGATGGGGCTGCCACTTATTTGTAGTGCCTTTCTAACCAAACACAAGGAGGTGCTTGGTGGCGTTTGTGCTCACGGTAATGCGGCACATTATCTATTTCATGAAGATACTAAAGATGTCGATTTGGGACGCTTTTCCTTACAATGTGGAAGGCGTAATGATTCTCTAAAATTATGGATTGCCTGGCGAGAAATTGGTGACCAAGGATGGGCCGAGATGGTTGAGAAGTATTGCGAATTAAGCGACTATCTACAAGCAGCAGTTGAGTCACATCCCAAGTTAGAAATGATGTCTGAGCGAAGTTGGTCTAATATCTGTTTTAGATATGTGGCTGATGGACGTGACCTCAATGACTTAAATGCTGAAATTCGTTCTCGGCTAATTAGAGAAGGTATGCACTTAGTGAGTCGTTCGAATATTCTTGATCAAGTAGTTATTAGAGCAGTGGTAGCCAATCCTTTAGTTGACCAATCAGTGTTAGATGGTCTAGTTGCAGCAATTGTTAGGCATGGCGATGAAATAGTCGCTGGAGTACCTGCACAATTTTGATTCCCCCGAGTTTAAGGAGCGCCTTGATTTGGCACAATCATGTCGAGTGGCGATTTAGTCAGGACCGCACTATTTGAGGAACACGTTGCACTGGATGCTAATATTGTCGACTTTCATGGTTTCGAATTGCCGATATGGTACTCCAATATCAAAGAAGAACATCTTGCTACTAGAGCATCTGCAGGAATATTTGACGTCAGCCACATGGGGGCATTTCGGTTCACTGGCAACAAGGTTAGAGAGTGGCTTGAAACGGTGGCAACCCAGAAAGTTTCAGCAATAGCTCCAGGCCGTTGTGCTTACACTCATTTCCTAGACAATAATGGTTTCATCATCGATGACATGATTTTTGCTGTGGTTTCAGAAACCGAAATCCTCGGAGTCCCAAATGCGTCAATGATTGAGGTAATGGCTAATTGGTTCACCAGTAATCTGCCTGAGGATGGCTCGGTAGAATTACAAGACTTATCTCCTGAAACATCAATCATCGCTCTACAAGGACCAGACTCAAAATCAATAATTAGCAAGGTTTTGAGTGCCAAAAACCACGTTAGAAGATTTCGCTGGCAACAAATAGCGGATAACTCTCTAGGTGTTACTGGCTGGATTCAAG
>JAKMFF010000233.1 GCA_022425585.1 Candidatus Poseidoniaceae archaeon | reverse complement strand
CTCTTTGGGTTTGTGTCATTTACGACAGCAACGAGTTCTCCTTGTTGACCAGTAGCCATATTAACGCCTCTAAGACAAGTTGCCGAACAGTGACCTGTATTTATGCTCACCGCATAAACCGTTGACTAGAATTAGCCATCAGAATTGCTTTTTTACCAACATTTCTAATCTCTTAGCAATGTCATTTGGCAAGAAATGCGGCATTGAAAGATGGGTAGTTCTTCCTCTTCCCCCGGTAACAGTAGATATTCTGGTGACGATTAATTGTCGCTTCTCGAGCTCTTTGAGATATTTCCATAATGTGGTGTGGCTCTTCATTTTTTCATCATATTCTTCACAAACTACGGCGTAGAGGTTTTCTACATCTCCAGTAGTCATAGAACTCTCTTTTCTAAGTCTTCGACAAATTGCTAAAAGAACCAACATTGCGTGAGGTTGAAGATCTTCCAACGCATCAATCTCGCTAACAACATCAACTGAAAGTTCTTTGTCTTTTGAGTGTACATCATCGGCACTAATTTCCCTTAGAGTGTGATCATCTTGTCTTATTTCACAAGCCTCTGCTGCGGCTTTTAGTAACTCAATTGCCAATCTAGCATCGCCTATTGGAGCAGATTTTTGTGCTATAAGCCTAATTATGTCATCGGAGCATGAGCCGTTTGCCAAAGATAAATCAGCTCTCTGTTTACTAATTTTATACAACTCATCTTCATTATATGACGGGATTTGAATTAGGTTGGTTTTTCCCATCCTTGATAGGACTGCAGTCTCTAAAACATCGATAATTTGTTCCTGGCTGATTAGAATTAGTGACAGAGTACCTTTGCCTTCTTGATCTTCATCAATTCGGAGTAGTTGATACAGAATATCATCTCCCGATCTTCTCAACATGTGGTCAACTTCATCTAATATCACGATTAAATGAGCAGAATTTCGCCTGGTTAGCTTTCTTAAACTGAGTAGTAACTCTCCCATAGATAACCCTCTATCTGGGTGTCCAGGGTCTATTGCGTGTAGTATTCGTTGAACAACCCTAGTGCTAGTTGATGCGTTACGGCAGTTAACATGCGCTATGCGAATCTCTCTTCTATTGGCTAAATGTCGTTTAAGATCACGGCAGAAGGTTTTGACAAGAACAGTTTTACCACTCCCTACTGGACCTGATATAACTGCTCTGCAACTGGTCTCTGGCTTGTCTATAGAAGAAAACCTAGCGGCCAACATATTTTGAAAATCTTCTCTTCCAACAATGTTTTCTGGTACATAATCAAAATCTAAAGGTCCTGGGTCTTTGATAACGTAACCGGCACCAATTCGGTCAAGATAGCCACTCATAACATCGGAAGGGTTACGCCAACCGTTATTGAATATACGCTTTACCAACGAGTAATTATTGATATTTTGTCAGTCAAGGTATCTCATCAAACATATATCCAGTTTCCCATTTCTTCTCGCCTAGAGCCACTTCCAATTCAAATGGGGTAATCAGAGGTTTTCGATATCTCACCGCATCATCAATAGCAATTCTAGGGCATGCAGTATTGACAAATGCGTCAACTGGATAGAAATCAATTAGGTCAGGTCCAATATGTTCAAGTGCTAACAAATAGCCCTTTTTTCCATGCTTTTCTAATAATCTTTTCATTCTCAAGGCAAGTGTTCTTCTCATCTGACCCGGTTTTTCACCGATTAATATGCCAAATGACTGGCAATCTTGGCTAGACATTATCAAACCAAACCGTTGTCTAAGTATTCTTTCAATCCTTTCAAACGACATTTCTTTTGCATCTCCTGAGTACGGGTCAAGCATTGCTAATGGTTTCCCAGTATGCAGAACTAGGCCAATTGGATGAAAATCTCCGGACCCCAAAAATAGGTAATGTCCGATACTTGGATCATCTCCAGAATAATTACAGCCGAGTACTTGACCCGGGAATGATAGTCTTGCTCCACCAATTGGAATAGTAACATCATAGCCTGCAGCTTCAAGTCTATCGTGGAAGTCAGGCAGCAGGTGTAAATGCTGTATTGAACCGACCAAGCCAAGTTTTGTATCAGTTAGTGGAGCCATTCTACCAACAGCGTCCATAAATTTTTCTTGTGCAGCTTCTTCTGAGAGCATTGTATTCTCATGCTGATTTGCCATTCTTTCTCTAGCCATGGCAAGATGTCGGTTTAGAGTCGGTATTACAGGTTTTAATTCTGGGTCACCATCATACGTAACATCGATGAATTCTGTTGGCATGCCCGAATCTATGTTCATTTGGGAATGGCCCATGTGAGCAACTAGTTCAACTCCCATCATTTGCATTTTATCATGCACTAAATCACAAGCACCGTAACACGGGTCTGCAGCCAAGATCACTTTGGCACTGGTTTCTGTTTCTATTTCATCCATCATTTCAAGAGCTTGCATTTTAAGCCCTTCAGGCACTTGCAAAGCAATTAAACGGTTATCGTTTTCTTTAATTTTATCAACTAAATCATTCAGTTTAAAATCATGTCTAGATAGGTCCAAGTAATCACATCCTTATTCAATAATGACAACTTTTTCGCCATCCATTTCTAGTTTTACCAAAGAATCAAACCTTATTTCTGGATAATCCTTCTGAAGAGTTGCCATACCAGGACCTTTTTCAACAACCACCACGATGTTTTGAATCACTGCACCTGTTTTCTTTACTCCTTCGATGACAGATCTGATTGTTCCACCAGTTGATAATACGTCATCTATAATGACTAAATTTTCACCTTGCTTGATATCGTTAAGGAATATGCTTCCTTTTGAATAACCGGTTTCTTGATTGATTTCAATCTCACCTTTTAGCCCATATTGACGTTTTCGTGCAATCACCATAGGAATTCCAGTTCGCATTGAGAGTGGCGCCATCAAAGGAAGTCCCATGGCTTCAATTCCCAGAATCATATCAACACTTTGCCAGTCGATTAACGGAATCGAGAGTTCAATTATCGCCTTGAGAACGTCCGGTTCTAATCTAGGAACGCCATCTGTGATTGGATGGATAAAATAAGGATAATCGCCTTTCCAAATAATCGGGGCGTTGATTAAACTCTGCTTCAAAACGTCAATTTCGTTCATGATGGTCACCTTTGCCATCAAAGCTCTGCGAGATACTCAACATATTCATCAGGGTCTAATAGTAATTCTAAATCTAAATTGTGAGGCTCTAGAATGATAATCCAGCCTAGGTCATAGGCAGACTCATTAGCCAAATCCGGATTGATTTCGACTTCTCCATTAACTTCGGCTATTAGTCCAGAGAATGGTGCAGGGAATGGCTTCTTTTCTTCAGCAGTCCATATTGAAAACATACCATCTCCTTCATCGACCTCAGTCTCGGCTTGGGGCAAAATTATTCTCAGTACTTCTCCAATCTCTAATTTTAGGAATTCACTCACGCCAATCATCAAACGGTCATCTTTTTCTTGATACCATAAGTGTTCAGTCGAGTATTTCCTGTTATGTGCTACGTTAAATTCAACGGTTTCTTCATCCAAAATGATTCCTCCTAAACGCGGCTCATGGGCATCATATATGAACAATTTGGGAAAAACGCCAATTTGTCTAAGCAAACGGGTTAAGTGAGTTGGCCTTTTGGGTACATTGGGGAGAGTCATGGATTACGCAGAAAGCGATGAACAACAAATGATTAGAGAACTAGTTAGAGACTTTGCGGAAACGGTTTTGGCGCCTACGGTCGAACACAGAGATAGCAATCAACAACCACCATCAGAAGAGTGGCAACAATTTCTAGAATATGGCCTACAAGGGGTAACGATTCCCGAAGATTACGGCGGTTCTCCAGTCGATGATATCTCGGAATCTATAATTGTGGAAGAATTATCAAGAGTTGATCCATCCTTTGGCGTTATGTTTTGTGTCCATGTCGGTCTATGCGCAAAAACCATATCGCTACATGGTAATGAACAACAGAAATCAAAGTATTTACCAAGGCTTGCAGCTGGCGAAGTAGGTGCTTATTCACTATCAGAAGCAGGCGCAGGTACTGATGCAGCAGCAATGATTTGTAAGGCAAAACTATCTGAAGATGGTTCACACTTTATTTTGAACGGTGAAAAGATGTGGGTTACTAATGGTGCCC
>JAKMFF010000212.1 GCA_022425585.1 Candidatus Poseidoniaceae archaeon | reverse complement strand
ACTACACACGGCGCTTGGCGTCCTAGTCCTGGGGTAGTAAATTGGGCAGGAATTGGAGCCATTAATTTAGGGGAGTTACCATTTGGGGCTAACTTGTCAGAGATTCAGGATTTCGTAGATTTATTGGAACTGTCAGGTTTGAATCCAAATTTACAACCAGATGGTATGGCTATGATTTGGTCTAAAATATTGCTAAATATCGCGATTAATCCAATCGCTGCGATTACCGGACTTAGCAATGGTGCATTGCTTGAGAATGAGATGTTTGAGACCTGTGTTGAAGTAATGTTAGAAGGCGCTAAAATCTCAAGATTAGAAGGCATTACAACACTTGATGATGCAACCTTGATTGATAATCTTAGAGCTGTTTTACAAGCAACATCAAACAATCAATGCAGCATGTTGCAGGATGTAAGGCAAGGAAGAGACACTGAAATTCAATTTCTCAACCGACAGATTGTTGATAGGGCAGAGAAATATGGTGTTTCAACTCCGTTAAACCAATTATTGAGCCAATTGGTAGAATCGATAACGTCATATTAACTCTGTGTTGTAGTGAAGGCCCCGGTTTTCTTTTCGTCCGATGGCATCATCGGTTACTAAAATGGCTACTTGGATTAAATTCCGTAATTCAATTATCTCTCTAGATGGGAGTGATGATTTCCAGATCATGTCGATTTCTTGGTTTAGTAGATGTAATCTTCTTGATGCACGATTTAATCGCTTAAAATTCCTAACAATTCCGACTTCTGTTGACATTGTATCTCTTAGCATTGTTAAATCATTGATGATTGGTGCGTGTTCCTTAAGTTCATTTAATCCATCTGCACGCCAATCAGGCAAGGCTTTTTGTGTTCCTTTTGGATTATTATCAATTATGTGATTGGCGGTGTTTTTAGCAAATACAACCGCTTCAAGCAGGCTATTTGATGCCAATCGATTGGCTCCATGCATTCCTGTACAAGCGACCTCGCCGATGGCATAGAGATTGGGCAAAGGTGATTTTTTATTCCTTAGTTTTGGTCTTCCATCACGGTCAACATCCAATCCACCTACAATGTAATGTGCAGCAGGCGATATTGGTAAATTATCAAGACCAAGTCGTAGATTATATTTGTCAAGATGGCTTTGCATGTTTGGAAATGACTCTTCTAGCATTGCCTTGTCTAAATGTGAGGTTACTAGGTAGACATTTTTTTCACCGGTTTTTTTGAGATTATTATCAATTGCTCTGGCTACTAGATCTCGAGTTGCCATCGAACCTAATTTAGAGAATTCAAGGGTGAATGAATAATTGCTTGGTGCTGGCGCTTCTTGCCCAAGATCTCTAGCTGTTTGGCAATCATTTTGCCACACTGCTAATCCTTGTTTATCAAGAATTACTCCACCTTCGCCCCTTAGTGCTTCGGTTATTAGGAATGGGCGGTCATTTTTGACTGTTAGAGCAGTAGGGTGAAATTGAATAAAAGCCATATCTTTCACCGCTGCTCCACAACGATAAGCCATCGCTACGCCGTCTCCAGTTGCAACTCCTGGATTAGTTGTTTTCGACCATAATTGCCCAACTCCTCCAGTCGCTATTATGACACTATCAGACTTAACGGTAATTACTTCACTAGACTTTTGATCTAAACACCAAACACCACACACTCCCTTTTCTGGGTTGCCATAATCTCGTTGAATCAAATCTATTGCCAGGGTGTTTCTCATCAATGAAATATTGTGGTGATTCTTTGCAGCTTCGCTCAAAGCACGTTCAATTTCTCGGCCTGTTGCATCTTTAGCATGTAAAATCCTACGTTCTGCATGACCCCCTTCCTTGGCTAATTTAAACTCACCTTGCTGATTTTTTTCAAATTTAACTCCTATGTTTACAAGCTCAAATATGCACTCAGCAGCCCCTTCTATAACTTCTCGGACCATTTCTTCATTGCATAATCCATCTCCGGATTTTAAGGTATCTTCAATATGAGATTCTTTGGCTCCAATATCTGTTTTATCAAATATTCCAGCAATACCACCTTGCGCCCAATTAGTTGATGAGTCTTTGAGTCGTTGTTTGGTGATAACTGTGACATTATGTCCGGCGTTAGCTAATTTGAGTGCTGAGAACAATCCAGCAATTCCACTGCCGATAATCGCAATGTCTGACATGGTAAGCAAACTTACCGAAATGATACTTCCTTTTCAAGTGTTTGAGCGATAGACATATCAAACTAATTCAATGTGGTCAACCATGGGCAGCCTAAGGCGCAATCTCGCGACCATCATTGGCCTCTCTATGGTCGTATTTGTCATTGCAAATGTACAATTTGGCATGGTTGCTCCACAAATTATTGAAGGCGCAGATACGTCAAAGGTTGACGTACTCAAAATGCTTGAACCTCATTGTGCAATTTCCGAAATTGAATCTGAATTAGCTGAAGGAAATGATAGTTTTTGTTTAGCAGATGCTGGAGAATGGAATGGGGCAGATTTACTTCTGTTAGCCGAGGGAGTATTCATGGTGTTTGTGGGTAGATTCAAATTTCCCCAACAAGGCAGATGGGCAAAACGACTCAGAAGGATGGCATTTATTGGCGGATGTTCACTATTTGGTCTTGCGATATTAGATCGATTAGAAGTTCTACCTAGGTCTGTTGGCTCTGAAGGTATTGCTGAATTAATACCATTAGATGTCTCGCCATTATTTGTTCAATTAGGAATGGCGATAGTGGGAGCATTCATGATGCGTGGTCCTAAGCATTGGGAGGCAGAAGCGGTTGACTTGACCAATAAACGGTTAGAAAGTCGACGTGCAGTAGCAGATAAATTCCGTTCTAAGTATGGCACTATTGCTAAACCATTGCCCGAATTACACGGGAAACAACAACGTGTTGCCCGCTCGGCATTAATGCACAGGGATTCAAAATTAACAATGCAACGCTCGACAAATTCTGTCAAAGTTAAGGCAACATGTCCTTATTGCGAAGGTGCAGGTTGTAAAACATGTAATTTTTCTGGCAATATTTAGTCCTATACGGGTAAATTTGACAACTAGTAAAAACGCAGTATTGAATACTCAACACTAGTATAGTTTAAGACCTTTAGAAGTCCGCTCTAAAGATTAAGGTCGGAGTTTATTTTCCGCTTGAGGGATTGGGTATGTATCTAAAAGCACTTGAAGTTTCAAATTTCAAATCATTCAAAGGAGAGGTAACGATACCTCTAGAGAGGGGATTTACGGCAATTACTGGACCAAATGGTTCAGGTAAATCGAATTGTGGAGACGCAATTCAATTCGTCTTAGGCCCTAGGTCTAACAAAACAATTCGTGCTCAAAATTCCAAAGATTTGATTTTCAACGGAGGAAATAACAACAAACCAGCAAGATCCTGTAATGTTACTTTGGTATTTGCCAATCCGACTCTGGATAATGGCCGCAGAAGACTTCCAGTCAATCTAGATGAGGTCAGGATGTCTCGTTCAATTAGACTCACTAAAAGCGGTAACGTCGTCACCAACTATCACCTAAATGATGAGGAGAGTTCACAAAAGTCGTTCCATCGTATTCTTGGTGCAGCAAATGCTAGACCAGACGGATATAACATTGTCTTGCAAGGAGATGTTACAAGTTTAGCCAAAATGACAGCTAAAGAACGTCGAAAGGTATTGGATAGTGTTGCTGGAGTCACACTGTATGATGATGAGATAAGAAAGGCAGACCGCCAAAAACAAAGTGTTGAAGATTATATTGAAAGAATCAAACTCCTAGAGGACGGTCAAAAATCAAGGCTTAAAGATCTCAAGAAACAAAAAGATCTCGCAATGAAAGTAAAAGACTTGGTGGAAGAATTAAATCAATCAAGAATTATCGCCTATCAAGCAAACTATGCGAGTCAGTTGGCAGAAAAGCAATATCAAGTCGATGAACAAGCTAGGTATTTACAAGAGGCAAATGACCTAGATTTACAGGTTAAAGAAGGGTCGAAAAAGCTACTTTCTTTAGATGACCGAGTCGGTGAATTACAGCGGCAAATAGAAGAATTAACCGGCGGAGAGAACAAAGGCCTCAATAAATTAATTTTTGATTTACATTTGAAAATCGATACTAATAAAGATCGTATCTCTGACGCAGAAAGTAAAGACTTAGAAG
Organism: Candidatus Poseidoniaceae archaeon; assembly: GCA_022425585.1. Next base: position 1,989 of record JAKMFF010000212.1, on the reverse strand, counting down.
ACAAAAATGAAGTCATGGTTCTAAATGAACAATTAGAAAATGCCGCATCTGCGTTAGAAGAGTTCATCCAAACCTTAGATTCAGCACAGACGGACCTTGAAACTTCCAAATCATCTCTAGAAGAAGCAAAATCAGAAGAATTAGCAGTGCAAGAAATAATGGAATCATCCGGAGATGAGAGTGCAAAGTTTTCCCAACAACTGACTAAACTTCTTGGGGAATTAGGCCTAGCAAATGAAACTCTAAATGCGGCACAAACTGAGGTAAACCGTACTGCTGCCCAAGCAGAAATAATCTCAGAGCAATTATCTAATGCACAGCAAGAATCAGAAGAGAACCGATTACTACTTGGTGAATTAGAATTACAAGGTGAAGAATTTACCGGGCCAAATTCCACAGTTGACAGAAATAAGTTGTCAACTGATTTGATAACTGCTCAAAGGAGTGAAGGTAAATTAGTTGAGGAATCTCAATTGATCGAAAACAAACTTAGAGAATCTGAAAGAAAGCGAGAAAGGTTACGCGCTGAAATGGAAACCTCCTCCGGTGCTAAAGGGATGGCAGGAGGGGCTGCGGCAATTATTGCAGCTCGAGATAATGGCGAACTTACTGGTATTATTGGCAGTATTGCAGAATTATGTGCACCTGTAGATTCATCTCATGACAGCGCTTTAGCCACAGCAATAGGCGGGGGTATGACTTCGATTATTGTAGAAAGTGATGAAGTTGCAGCCAGAGCGATAAAATGGTTGGCTGAAAGGAGAGCGGGAAGGGCAACATTCTTGCCACTCAACAAGCTAAACAGCAACAGAACTGCAGGAAAAGCATTGATGGTTTCTAAGAAGCCTGGAGTAATTGGTTTTGCTCATGAATTATTAGATTATGATCCCAAAATAGATATTGCAATTAAATTCGTGCTAAGGAATACGCTGATTGTAGATTCGTTATCTACGGCTAGAAGTAACATGGGAGGCGTTAGGCTAGTTACTCTGCGTGGTGATGTGACTGAAGCTGGTGGAGCTATGGTTGGAGGTTCAAAACGCAAAATGTCCGTATCATTTGGTGGTGGCATAAAAGGTGCTACTGAAGTAGAAAAACTATCTTCTGAAATTAGTAAGTTACAACTTATGTCCGAAACTGTCAATGCGGCATTATTAGAGGCTAGAAGGGAACAACAAAGGCTACGTACCAAAATCAACGAGTTGACTGATAGTGATCATGCTGTAAAATTGCAAGAATGGCGGGCTGAATTGAAGCAAGCCAAAACAGTCTACAATAAATCATTAGGCGAAATCACTACAATTGAAAAGAAGTTATTAGACCTTGAAGGATTAGCAGCAGGTCATATAGATGAATTAGATGATGCTCAATCTGTAGTTGCAGATTTGGAATCCGCAATAATAGCGGCCAGGGCCCAACTTGAATCTGCAAGTCCTGAGCATCTCAAAGATAGAATGCATGCTGCAGAAATTAAACGTCTTGATGCAGAAGGTACAATGTCCAAGGCCCTAACTGCGTTAGAGAGCGGTTCTGAGCACAAAGATTTGCTAAACCAGAGAGTCCAAGAATTGGAGTCAAGAATCAGCACTATCGATAAGGCAATTATTGAGAGAAGCGAAATGATTGATACTTTACAAGCAGCAATTGCCACAGATTCTATCGACCTAAAAGATAAGGAAGAAGAAAGAACTCAACTACTTGAAGAGAACAAAGGTCTTGAGGATGAAAGAATAGAACTCGTCGATGAGAGAGCTAGCCTAAGGACAGAGTTGCAGCAGAAATCTACTGATTCGCAATCACGCCGAAGATTAAGTGATGAACTTTCAAGGTCTATTGTCAATAAAGATATGGCCATTAATGAACTATATTCTGAAATGCAAAGCAATGGAGTCGAACCTGCTGAATTAGATGTTACGCTACCTTCAGTTGGAGATGCTGATAAGAAGGTTAGGACACTTGAAAGGGCCATGGAACGTCACGGTCCAGTTA
>JAKMFF010000203.1 GCA_022425585.1 Candidatus Poseidoniaceae archaeon | reverse complement strand
GATCACTTGGTGGCAACACAAAGTCTCTTATTGGTTTGATATCTTTAGCTTCCTCAAGTAACTCTTTTCTGCCCCAACAAACTTCATGTAAATCCTCAATCAAGAATCCTTTAATCAGTGTTTCATCTTGTTCGAATTCGTTGAGCACAGATTTAATTTCTTCTGGCTTAAATGGTGTTCCAGCTAATCTCATAAATTGTTTAAGGGTAATAATTGGATAGTCTGTAACCATTTTCCTCAAGTATTCTTTCCTAAGTTCAACTCTATCCTGAGACTGGTTCGGCTTAACAGTTCTAAATCCTCCTCTAAAGTCTTGAACTATATGTCCAGTCCTAATTAACGGCTGAACCAGTTTACGAAATTCAGATTGCGATAAAGCATGCCTTTCCTTGAAGATATTTGGGTCAGAATTGGTTGAGAAAAAGTCTACAATGTCGAGTAAGTCTTCATCTGCAGGTTCTCCTCTAATGACTTGAAGGTCTTGAAAATGTTCATATGTAGCCCAAACTTGGTGTCCCCTTAGATTGACTCCTTGGTGTAATCTATTTGCACTAGCCATACTTTTTAGATCGGCTCGATAAACCTCACAACGACCTCGCAAAGCAAAATCATCTCTTATCTCAGGAATCTTTTTCATAGCAATTACTTCATTTTCTAATCGTGTACTCTGATGTAGGAAATGACGGTGGAAAAGGGCTCTTTCTGCAATCTCTCTTGGTTGCGGGTCAACTATCCCGCCGCGAATCATTCTCTCTCCAGTTAACTTAAACCCAATATTTTCGAGATGTTTTCTAGTTTCAGGGTCTAATTGAGATACTGGTTCACTGTTGAAATTGGTCAACACTGCAACATCAACTAACTGGTCGGAATGGTTGTCTAATAGGACAGAAAACGCCTCACAGAATTCTTCGATGTAAGCATTAGGTATGTGTAAGTCTTTGACTTCTAGGTAATCATTTACTTTGAACATCAATACCTTGCCGATTGGGTCGACACCTTTGAACACAGGAAGATACCAACCACGATCCAAAATACTGCGAACCTCCCAAATGAATCTTGACACATATGGGTCTGACTGTGTCAAAATTCTCAGTTCCCCGTCTTCTCTACTAGCCCTACTTAATTTGTCAACTTCGTCAGGCATACAATAGAATGCTTCAGGCTCAGGCACCAAGGAAACAACCTTGGCAATCCTGCCAGATTTCTCTAAATTCATCAACGCAATAGTCAAGTCTTCATAGGATCTAGTTACAAAAAATCTCAATGTGTGGGATTTAATAGGACCTAATCTTTTCACCACATCAACCAATGAATCTTCGAAACTCATCGGCTTGTAGACGCCCAATACACGATGGAATAATGATAATTTCCTTCTCCTGCCAACAACATCCTCAAATTGTTTTACCACTAACATTTGGCGCTCCAAATTATCCAGTGCTCTCTTCAAATCTCGGTGTAGGGACTTGAATTCATCACCTTTAGGGAAATCTTGCATTATCTCCTGTCTAGTTACATTTATCCCTGGGGGTATTTTTTGCAATAATTGCTCTTCCATTGCCCCAATCCATGGTTCAGGTTTCAATCCAAGAAGCATAGGAATATTCTTTCTTGTAGTGTAACCAATTCGATTATGGAGTAATCTTCCCATTATCACATCAGAATCCATTTGAAGGTCTTTCCAATCTTTAAACCTAAATTCTCCAACACGATACATTAATTCTTGTTGCTTTTGGAATATTACGTGTGAATCAAATGCCGAAAAACCATCATCATATTGGGCGAATGATTTATCGAAAACCATATTTTGAACCCAACGATATTCGACAACTTCTTCTTCACCACCAGTGAGCCTATGTTCATCAATTTTCAAGATATATTCAGCGTCATCAGTTTGCTTGTAAAAGCCGACAGAAATGACATTTCGTGATTCAAGCTCGAGTAAAATACGATCTACTAAAGTTTTTGAGAATGGCAACCTTTGCTCAATATCATCAACCATCTTAGGTCCTTCACTACCTAACATTTCGATAATCTTGACACGCATAGCAACATGTGGATCGCTGACTTTCATATCTTTCCATTTGGTCGGTTTTAGGCCATCATATTCAACAGCAATCTGGTATTGTAATCCATCAATGTGTAATTGTCTTAGGTCTTTGGCATCTTTGCCACCATTAGAAGCGAGGCAGCCCAAAGTACCATGAATCTCAGCCATGTAGGGAGTGAACCATTTTTCATCTAATTCGGGTGAACCGGTATTTCTGATTTTCACAATATCGCCATTTTGACATAAGTTTTCTACCCAACCACTTAAAATTTCGATATCAATATTTTGAAGTTTTTCTTTGTATAGCGGATTTTTGAATGATTTATCCAATCCGCCTCCTTGTGACATTAATTTTAATAATTCTTCCGGGTTATTTGGAATTGGAGCTTTATTCAGGTAATAGTTGGTTAATTCTTCAGCCGATAATTCGGTTGCTAAAGACCTTGTTCCAAGTAATCTCTGCAATATTGTTGGGTCAATATCCTTAACCAAGAACGCTCTAGTCTTCATTGACATTAAATCTTCAAAGGCTGACATGAACAATGACATTCCAAGTCTGGAAGGTATAGTCATTTTTTGGTGAACTATTCTGGCTTCTCCTTGAACACACAAACTTAGGAAATCATTCAAACTGTTTAGGTCAATGTCACCAAACATAATCTCATTTTTGGCTTCCCTCATCAATAAACTGTCTTCGATAGTTCGATGTTTATTCAGTAACGCATCGGCTTTTTGTTGAAACTGTTGTGGGCTAATTTCATCTGCGCCAATTCTTTTCGGAATGATTAGAGAGCGTCCTGCAACTTCTTTGAATCGTTTAGAAAATATTTGTGTACTTATGATGTGCCGTTCGATTACTTCGATATGATTTTGATTTTTGAATGAATCATACATTTCTCTTGGCTCAATTTCTTGCGAGGTTCTAAGCAAAAGGCCATTTTCATCAAATGACATTTCTATTACACTAATCCCCTTACTTTCAGCCAGCCCTGCCAGGAAATAGCCTAGAGCTGTAT
>JAKMFF010000202.1 GCA_022425585.1 Candidatus Poseidoniaceae archaeon | reverse complement strand
AGTCGGTTCTGCAATAGCATTGGCAGCATCAAACCCTAACATGATGGCTTGTGGACTTCACCTAGGTAGGGTTTCAAAAAAGGTTTGTCAACAACTATCTGCGCCGTTTAGAAAACTATCCAATGGTTTGATGGATTTGCCAAACAACTTGGGTGGTATCATAATTGTTGATGCCGCAGCACCAAACCAAGTTGGTATTGATTTACCTGATGACATTCCCAAATGCGTATTAGATCATCACAGGACTGATGACTGGGATTTATCGAAGTCAGATTTATCAGTAAAATTACCTGTTTCAGCCACCACTGAAATTGTTGCCCATTATTTGGCTAAGCACTCTCCGGATAGTCTTACAGAACCTGTAAGAAAATTGTTATTGGCAGGACTAATTACTGATAGTGGTAGATTCAAGCACTCCACTAAAGACTCATTCAACACAGCTGCGTTAATTCTAAATGGGTCTGATATAGACTATGCGAAATTTGTCGAGTGGTTGGAAACTTCCAAAATTAATTCCAGTGAACGGGGTAGTTTGCTTAGAGGTATGCAAAGAGCAAAATCTACTAATTCTGGCGACTGGAGTATAATCCACTCTTATTGTGGGACGCTCGAGGGAAGATTAGCATCCCTCTTACTTGGTTTAGGTCCGGACATCAGTTTAGTTAGCAGGAACAAGGATGGTGAAACAAGACTTACCGCCAGGGCTTCAAAACATGCTACTTCAGAGGGGTTAAGTTTAGGGAAAATAATGCAATCAATCGCCCAGCAAATTGGCGGAGAAGGTGGCGGACATGATGGTGCTGCTGGCTGGACTGGCTCTACCGATAGAATAACTGCTGAAAGTTCCTTCATTGCCCACATTGCTAAATTAGAGAGGATTAGTGAATAATCATGACGCAAATTGACGTACCTAACACGCCGGGTAAATTTATCTCCAGGTGGCGAGAACAAGGACCTGTTGACATTTTAGTGTTAGAAGAATGGAAAACTGAAATGGAATTGGAATCCTGGTTGATGATATCTGAAGCAGCATTGTTTCTAGATGCCGCTGAACTATTTGACATAGTAAATGAACAATTAACTCCCGCAGAACAAGCAACTATTGGTCTTGTCAGAAGAAGAATGCTCGGTGATAATATGCTTGAACAAGCAATTAATGATGCAATTGCTATAGCTAAAGACCCTGAAACTCGTGATTTAAAATTAGAAGGCCGACTTCGCATGGAGAGGGGATTAACACGATTTGAAAATGGTGATATTGAAGGCGCTAAAGACGACCTTGAATGGGCTGAGTTGCGGCTCAAATCTGTTGCCAAGGCAAGTAGGGATCATGATTTATCATTACTAAATAAAGCCGCTTTGTTATTATCAACAGGTGCGCCACTAATGGCACTGCATGTTTACGCTGAGATAACCAGAACAGGTGATCATGCTCAGGAAACCATCGCCATATCTAGGCTGGGTGCCTCAAGAATAAGAGCCTCACTTGGACATATGTTTGATGCAGCAAGGCATGCATGGAATGCCCATGGACATGCAATTAGAGCGTTCCAGATAAACATGGCAATCGAGGCAGGAACATTATTCATCGAACTTTCATTAGATTGTATCGATGATTCTGCTAAACGTTTTGAGGTACAGGTGAATAATGCAAAACCTAGAACTGTTGAACAAGATGGACCAACACTATTAGTACATCCAAAAGATATCGATGGAGTCTTTGATTGGTGTTATAATAACCTCCCAAAATCGAATTCTGGTGAACATCGACCAGATTTACGAGCCATGGTAAGTATCGCTAAGAATCTAGATAAATTGGCACAATTTTCCACCCTGTTTGCTGAACCTGATGCAGTTGAAGACGCCACTTTGGCGGCAATGATTCAAGTATGTTATGACGACCCAACACACACTAAAATTTGGGGCGATAGATTGTCTATCTTAACACTCATTGATTAGTATACCAATTATCTAAATCGATGAATTCTTGCTTTGTCCAGGTAATAACTGGAGGAACAGAATCCCACCACCTAATTTCTTCAACCTTGGAATCATTTACTTGCCAATTATGCTGATGTGGCTTTTCTGTAGTGACAGCGTTTGCTACCCAGCCATTTTGATAATATTCTTTATTCCATCCAACAATGGAAACCTCGAGTCCTGTTTCCTCCAATACCTCTCTTACCAGAGCTTGCTCAGGAGATTCTCCCGGCTCCAAGTGACCACCCGGTATTTCCCAGCCTCTTGTAGGGTGTTTGACAAAAACTACGTGCCCTCCATTTTCTAAAGAGGGGTTATTTTCTGACGAAGAAGTAATCCAAGCTAAGACAAATTTTGGAAGCATACTAATCCAAACCCTGCTTTGCTTGTTCTAAGTATTCTAAAGCCCACTCTTCACCCGAGGCAACTAGTCTTCTAGCGACAAAAAATGCTTCAGAGAAATTACTTTGTTGAATTAGTTGGATTAATTTTTGTTCATCCTTGTTTTCGATTTCTGCAGATAGTTCATCATCCTGGTACGCTATAGCAGGTTCAGAAACTCTACCTGCCAAAAGAACCATTTGATCTAAAAATTCTTGACGCTTAGATACTGGCGGTTTTGTCCAATGCTGTTTATCCCCACCATCCATACGTGAATGCAAACGGTGCATGAAGTCATCTCTAGGGGTTTGATGAGCACGAAGATTTTGGACGTGGTCATAGCAAATCCAAGCCTCTTCAGCTTCATTTCTTCGCTCATAAAGCCTACCAAGTTCCATCCAAAGTTCATGGTTTTGCGGTCTGTGAGCCAATAAATTCCTGGCTAAAATAATGAATAAATCAATCTGCCCAGAATCTCTAATTCGCTCTATTCTGCGCCCAAATATGATATTTGCTCGCTGATCCCTAAAGTCTAATCGACCACACCTTTCAACAAATGATTCAAGGCTTTCAGATTCAATTTCCCGAGAATTGATTCTCTCCCACCAAACATCTGGATTAAGAGGATCCCTGGCGAAGGCAGCCTCCAATAGTTCAAGACCTAAGGTTAAGAAATCTATTCCAGTTAATTGATCAACCTGTTCAGGATCTCTGCCTAAAATTGAAAAAACATCTTCTAAAACTGAACTAAGCCCTTCAGCATCGCCAAGAATTACTTTGATGTCAGCCAAACAGCGCCAATTTTCTTCTTCCGTAAAATCATACAAAATAGCTTGTCGTGCACTTTGCTCAGCCCAAGAAATATTGTCGGAAAATCTCGTATCATCGATTGAAGCTAATTTGGCAAATTTCCTTGCCTGCGACCTATATCGATTTCCTAGATTACGCCTTGGATGTTGCAACAGATCTCTACTGTCACCTTCCAATTAAACACCTCATTGAACCGACATGAACCCAGATTTATCAGCATCAAAAGCAATTGTTGCATCAAATCCAACTTTCGAAGTAGTACCGTCCTCATACCGTGATGGATCCAGGGAACTACCCTTTTGGTTTGACAAAATCACCGTATCTCGGTCAGGTTGCCATCGGGTAACCATCGCCCATTCTACTCGAACTGGGTCAGCAATATCGATATCTTCATCAACAACAGTTACCATCTTCATACTGCGATGTCCAGCCAAGGCTGCTTCAATGGCTTTTATTGCGTCATCAGGATTATTTTTACGGATTTTAACTACAGCAGCAAGCCACCCACAGCCGCCTTCAGTCATGTGTACATCGAGGCACTCACAAACTTTCGAAACAGCATCTTTGATAGTTGGAGACCTTGGAAGACCCATCAAAGTTTTGTGCTCAGCCTCACCAGGAATAAGTGCATGGAATATTGGGTTATTTCTATGAACCAGCCCGGCAAATTCAATGACTGGTTCTTGTCTAACATCATCTAAGGTTCCAGTTATGTCCACATATGGACCCTCATCGTCATTTTCAAGAGTGATATTACCCCAAAACACATATTCCGATTCAGCCGGAACTACCACGCCATTAGGCATTGTAGTGAGTTTTAGTGGCTTATTATACAATTTTTCATGTAATGCTGCTGCGATAGTTAATTCATCGATATTTTCATCAAATGACATTGCTGCTGCTAACAAGACAACTGGGTCAGGAGCATTAACAACTGCTATATTGACAGTATCACCATTTGCTCTTGCGGTTGTCATCATGGTCCTTAGATGCCTAGGTACTAAACGAACAACTGTGTGGTTCTCATCGCGCAAGAATTGACGGTGAAATGACATATTCCTAATTCCGTCATATTCGGCAATTATGACGCTAGCAGATGAATAGCGGCCTCGATCTTGAGGCCAGTGATGCGGGATTGGTATTTCCAGTAGGTTTACTTTAGTTTGTTGATTTTCAAAACACTCAGACTTGGATGGCTCTATCAAGACAGGGGTCGAGGGGTTTTCCATAGCCCAAGCTAATGTGTCGATATATTCTTCTGGTGTAATTCCAATGGCTGCACACAATCTCTCCCGAGTAAGCAAATTAACTGCTGCTCTGTGGCCGGGTGTTTCTGTAATATTTTCAAACAATAACATAGGGTTATTCCGACTTCTAGAATACTCCCACATACCGTGAATCAGGCTGATGGGTTGTGATATTTTTTCTGCCGCGGCAAGATGGTCTCTGAAGGCCATAATATACCCAAATGAACCAATGGCTTAACCTTTCATACTGAATGTCGTGAAACCATGGGAAATAACGCTTGAATTATGATAATCAGTCCATCGAAAAATTACTTCTCAAGGGTCGTTGTTAAATAGGGGCTTCAAGTCGGCGAATTGCTTCAATGAGGTGATTATGATGGGTAGAGGATTATTCGCCGGTGCAAAGATGGCAAAAGACCGACAAAAATTCCGTTGGTCTGACCGTAGATACAAGAAGCGTATGCTCAAGTCTAGAGCCAAACATGACCCGCTTGCTGGTTCAACACAAGCTAAGGGCATCGTTATAGAAAAGGTTGGCATCGAAGCCAAACAACCTAACTCTGGAATTAGAAAAGCAGTTAAAATTTCACTAATTAAAAACGGTAACAAACTAACCGCATTTGCTCCAGGAGATGGTGCAATTAACTTCATTGACGAACACGATGAAGTTATGGTTGAAGGTATCGGTGGACGCATGGGCCGTTCGTACGGAGACATACCCGGAGTCAGATACAAAGTGATTCAAGTTAACGGCGTATCTTTGAACGAAATGGTACGTGGCAGAAAAGAGAAGCCAATTAGATGAGGTGATTATTTGTCAGAAGCAGAAGTTGTTGAAGAAACCGCCCCAGTACAGGAAGAAATTAAGCCGATTGCAGGGATTGGTACACTTGTCTTTGGCAAGTGGGATGCTTCTGAAGTAACTTGTAAGGATCCAGGACTTGCCCCATACATCAACTTGACAACCGTGGGTGTTCCTCATACTGGCGGAAGACACGCAAATGCGTGGTTTGGCAAAGCTAAGTTATCTGTTGTTGAAAGATATATCAACAAACTGATGAGAACTGGGCCATACACCGGCAAGAAACAAGGAGCCATGAAAGCATTTGAGGCTGCTCTAGATAATATTGCGGAAAAATCAGGCAATAATCCACTACAAACATTCGTTGATGCAATCTGTAACGGTGCTCCAATGGAAGAAATTACGAGAATTAAATTCGGTGCTGTCTCACAACCAAAGGCTGTAGATTCATCCCCATCTAGAAGACTTGATGTTGCGCTAAGAAACCTAGCAAAGGGCGCACAACAAGGAACTCACAAATCCAAGAGAACTCTTACTAATTGTATCATCAATGAGTTGAACAAAGCATCTGCAGGGGACGTAACCTCTTATGCAGTATCTAAGAAGGAAGAACTAGAGAGAATCGCATCATCTGCTCGATGATTCATTACCGTTCCCCTAACCTACTGGATTTATGTAGGTGTTAGTTATTGTCCAACTATGAACTATTACTTCGCCTATGGTTCCAATCTAGACTTAGATGACTGGAAACAATGGTGTATTAAAAATAACCATCTAGATAGTGGATTGGTTGAACACTGTCGAGCATTTTTGCCAGGTTACGTGACCAATTACAGTCATTATTCTACAGGCCGAAATGGTGGTGCTGCTAATTTACTAGAGGCGGATTCAGATTTAAACAGGGTATATGGAAGTTTATTTATCGTTGATCAAGAATGTATTGAGATCCTAGATGACAAGGAAGGATATCCAAAACATTACGGCCGGAAGATGGTTAAAGTAATTACAGAAACTGGTGATATAATAGAAGCTTTAACCTATATTTCAGTAAAGTATTCTGGTGATGAATTTTTTAACCCTACAGAAAAATATCACGGATTAGTTGTTAATGGACTAAGTCGCAGAGGAATGCCAACCACCGACATAGCCAAAGCGAAAAGCAATGAAGAGAATAATAATCAAGGCTACATTATTGTGTATGGGACTTTAAAGAGGAATAACAGTCGAGAGAGTATAATGCCTGGCAGATATATTTCTGATGGCACAATTTTAGGTGAATTGTATGATTTAGGACAATATCCTGCTTTAGTGGATGGAAATAATGAAATCCTGTGCGAGATATATTTTAGCGACGACCTGAAAAACGATTTAATAGAATTAGACCGTATAGAGGGAGCTGACTTAACCCCACCATATTATGCTAGGAAAATCATCCCTGCAAAGTACGGTGATAACAGAATTGTTTGGGGTCATTGTTACTTTTTTTGCCAAGATTTAGCCAACTATCCTGTTATTTCTAACGGCATTTGGTGAACTCTAAACAGTTGATTAAATCTTCAACTATATCCGAGTTGCTTAAGAACCCCTTTTTAGTGGGTTGGTACATCGAGAAGTGGTGAACACATGGGCCGAAAAGAAGACAATATCAAGAAAGCAACAGAAGTTATGCATATACTACCTCAGATTCGTAATCTATGTATTGCTGCACACATTGACCACGGGAAGACAACATTGTCTGACAACCTTATCGCTGGTGCAGGAATGATGTCATCAGAATTAGCCGGTGCTGCACGTGTTTTGGATTTTGACGAACAAGAATCTGCTCGTGGAATCACTATCAACGCTGCTTCTGCTTCAATGGTCCACGAAGTTGAAGGCACAGACTATTTGATCAACCTAATCGATACCCCAGGTCACGTTGACTTTGGTGGTGACGTAACAAGAGCAATGCGTGCTGTTGATGGATGTTTCATCCTAGCATGTGCTGTTGAAGGACCAATGCCACAAACTGAAACTGTAGTTAGGCAAGCTCTCAAGGAAAAGGTAAAGCCGGTACTTTTTATCAATAAAGTTGACCGACTTATCAACGAACTACAAGTAACTCCTGAAGATATGATGGCTAGATTTACTGAGACAATCAAGAAAGTCAACAACCTAATCAAGCAATTTGCTCCTGAGGAGTTTAAGAAAAGCTGGCAAGTTTCAGTTGGAGATGGTACAGTTGCGTTTGGCTCTGCTTACCACAACTGGGGAATAACCGTACC
>JAKMFF010000196.1 GCA_022425585.1 Candidatus Poseidoniaceae archaeon | reverse complement strand
GTTCTGGGGCTGTGGTGATGTATACTGCTGAGTCTAGGCCACCACGATATTGATTCCACCATATTACGTGATGTTTGGAGATTCCACCACCGACCATCAATGCATTGGAAACTTCCACATCCCATGTCAAATCGCTCATTACTTGTTCATCAGCAAGAGTGTCAATATGGAAGTCACGGTGCTTTTGTCTAAACATGAATAACTGTGCTCCAATTGACCCATCCGTGATTCCAGGGATGCAGACGGGAATTTTATTTTTCCAAGCCCAGTAAATAAGTGAGTCTTCTTTACCTATTCGCTTACCTAGTTCCCAAACCAGATGAATTGAGCCAAAGCCAATCCAAGCATCTGCGCCAGTGAGTCCGGTTTCTTCTAAGCGAGATTGGTATATGTCTTCTAAAGCAGGCATTACGACCTCTTCTATTATTTCACCATACGATGAATTAGGGACTATTACGTTGCCAAGTCGCATCAATGAATGCTCACCCAGTTCAATATCATCTAATTCAAATGAGCCGTGGTAGTAATTTTGGTAAGACCTTGCAATATCGTGGTCGAGTGTCCCACAAGTGGTTGATACAACGTTGAACATCTTGTGTTTGATTGCTTCGACAAAGAAGCTTCTCGTTCCTGTTGCACACAAACATGCTGGGAACGATAGCCAATTGGTTACTTTTGCAGCATCGCCAGATACCCCATCTATTTCGGTTTTCATATCTTTGAGAATATCTCTTGCTAAGGCCAGTTTTGTGGCGGTAAATCCTCCGGCAGATGACATCTGATCAATCAATGACTTGGGGCTATTTATCGCCGAGAAATCATAATCTGATACTGGGATGTCAAAGTCATCCGGAGTAATCGCCATGGTTGTCCCAAATCTTGCTCAAACATGAATCTGTTCATTATTCAAACTAACAGCTCAAGATGGAAAATTCGATCTCTCAATCTAGCGGCTCGTTCGAAATCTAGTTGTTTTGCAGCATTTTCCATTTCTGCTTTTAACTCCGTAAGCAGATTTGACAATTGCTCAGGGGTCAAGGTATTTTTGGCCTCCTCTAAGTCAATATTTGCCAATTCAAAATTCGAATTTTCAATTGGACTTTTATTTTGAGTAGTACTGCTCCATGAACCCGCGCCCAATCCTAATTTATGAGCCCAATCGCCATCATTACGGCCACCTTTCTTACCTACCAAACGCTTGATTCCGGCCGAGCTATCAGTTCCAGAAATGAAGTCATCATCTTTTGAGTACATTGCAGGCAATGCTTTGACAATGGTCTTTGGTGTAATCCCATGAATTTGGTTATATTTATCCTGGCGTTCTCTTCTTTCTAATGTCTGTTGAATCGCTGCTACCATCGCCGGTGACATCTTATCAGCATAGAGAATAACCCTACCATTCTCATTCCTTGCCGCCCTGCCAATAGTTTGCAAAAGGCTACGTTCATTTCTCAAGAATCCCTGCTTGTCTGCATCGAATATTGCGACTAAACTTACCTCAGGAATATCAAGTCCTTCTCTAAGCAAATTGATTCCTACTATTACGTCAATATGGCCAATTCTTAGTGCATTGATAATTTCGGAGCGTTCAATTGTATCAATTTCTGAGTGTAGGTGGTGAGACTTTATGCCCATGCTGTTGAGGTATTCAGAAACTTCTTCTGCGAATTTTATGGTCAAAACGGTAATCAAACAGCGTTCATTTTTGGCTACTCGATCATTTATTTCTGAAAGGAGGTCGTTGACTTGACCTTCAGTGGAGCGAACCTCAATATTGGGGTCCAATAATCCAGTAGGCCGAATCTCCATTTTAGAGATGTGTTGAATTGATTGAATCATGTCATACATACTCTCTGCTTCAGGGTGTTTTTTACTAAGTGTCGGAGCAGCGGCCCCTCCTTTAGATTGAGCATGCAGTAAACCATTGGGGATTTCTTGCTTAGTTACTTCACACAAATGTCGTAATTCTCGCTCTCCCGGGGTGGCAGATACATAGACCATTTGTGGGACAAGAGATTGGAATTCTGGTATTTTCAACGGCCTATTGTCTGCTGCAGTGGGTAGTCTAAATCCATGCTCGATCAGATTCTCTTTTCTTGCTCTGTCACCATGATACATCCCGCCAACTTGGGGTAGGCTTACATGTGATTCATCCATGATGACTAAGAATTTTTCAGGATTGCCATGGAACTGCTTTGCACAAGCTGCAAAGAAATCCAATAAACAATATGGGCGTTGCCCTCGCTCTCTGCCATCGAAATGTAATGAGTAATTTTCGATTGATTGACAGTGTCCAATCTCTCTTAACATCTCTAAGTCATAGCGAGTTTTTTGCTCAATTCTATGCGCCTCTAATTCTTTGCCGATACTCTTGAAATGAGCGATACGACCGTCGAGTTCTGTCTCGATTGATTCAAGGGCATTTTCGAAACGTTCTGGGCTAGTCATAAAAAATTCCTTGGGATGTATCCATGCTTCATCTAGCGTGTCTAGTACTTCCCAAGAAACGGGGTCACAAACTTGTATCTTGGTAACTCCATCAAAATCAAATTGGATTCTCAAAGGGTCATCTCTTGATGGCATCCAAACATCGAGGACCTCTCCTCTTAGCCGGCAACACCCTCTTGCCAAATCGGTATTTGATCTAACATATTGCAGGCCGATTAACTCCCTAAGCAGATCTGTAGGTTCGATTTGTTGACCGATGTGGCACCTAACGTGGGATTCTAGGAAGGTTTCTGGCGGGTTCAGCCCATAAATACAGGATACAGAAGATACGATGACACAATCTGGGCGACTGACTAGTGAAGCAACTGTGGCGAACCTTTCTTGTTCTATCCGTTCATTAATTGACAATTCTTTATCGATGTATAAATCCCGTTTAGGTAGGTATGCTTCGGGTTGGTAATAGTCATAATGCGAAACGAAGTAGTCTACTGCATTTTCCGGAAAATATCCGGCCATTTCTTGATACAATTGCCTCGCTAGCGTCTTATTGTGGCTCATTATTAGGGTTGGAATATTTAGCTGCTCAATAACTTGAGCCATGGCAAAAGTTTTGCCGCTACCAGTTACTCCGAGTAATACACAGCGTTCTTGGGAATTTTCCAATTGAGAAATCAAATTTTCAATTGCCTTAGGCTGGTCTCCAGCGGGTTTGAACTCAGAGTGCAGGATAAATCGTTTTTTATTCGGTCTTAGGTGTTCTAACGCAGCACCTTCAAGTGCTTTTGAGAGGTCAAATGGATCTCGTATATCCATATCGGCATCTTCTATATCGAGATTAGCGATTGCTTCGAATTCACCGCTATCGTCCCAATCGCTTGACATTTCACTCCCCCGTTGTGCTTAACTAGCGCCGAATGGTTTTGAATTATGGTATTGGTTAAGGCAAGTACAATCCACCATTAACATGGATTATGCTTCCTGTGATGTATGATGAGTCTTCACTAATCAAGAAAGCTATAGTTCCAGCCATATCCTCAGGGCTTCCAACTCTCTTGAGAGGTACTTCTTGTTCTCTTTGTTGCCGCTTTTCTGTTGAGTCACCAGCCAGTATTGCAGTATCAACATAGCCTGGGGCTAGTATGTTGACTCGTTTCCCTTCTGGTCCTAATTGTTGGGCTAAAGACCGCGCCCATACTGCTAGAGCTGCCTTTGAGGCTGAATAATCAGCACCGTGCGGCGAACCTCTAATCCCTAGTTGTGAGCCAACTACAACCATTCTTGCATTATCAGTCATGTGTGGTTGTACTGCTTTGTAAACTCCAACCGCTCCTTCGAAATTAACTGCCATGGTATTTCTTAATGTTTCAATAGTCATTTGGTCTGCTGCGACTCGGTGGTAAGCACCGTGATTTAGAATTAAAACGTCTATTTTTCTCGCCATCCAAGGATGGATTCCGAGTAGCCCAACTTCTCCATCATTAGCACAATCGACCTTTACTGCTAGTGCATCATAACCGCTTTCGCGTATTTCATCGACTAACATTTCAGCTGGTTTAGATGATGTGTTGTAAGTCAGTAATACATCGTAACCGTCCTGTGCAAGACGTTTACAAGTAGCAGCACCAATTCCTTGGCCACCTCCAGTAACTAGGGCAACAGGTCGGCACATAACGGTGCTAAACTGTCATTATCCATAACTTAAGCGAATCATGAAAGGAATTGAGCAAGTTGTGGGGGCTGCCAGCCTTCAGGCTTGAGCACCTTGCCATCTTCCCGTCGAATCACTTTACCATTGACTAATTTGGCCATATTTGATCGATGAACTTCATTAAACGCATCATCGTAAATATTCTGCATGCCGTGATTGATTATCGTTCCAGCAAGAATGTAACCAATATCAGCAAGTGCATCAAGAACTTCAACCAAATCTCCTGCTCTTGCCGCCTCAGCATATTCTTCAACTTCTTCTTTGAGTAATTTGATTCTAAGTTCAATCATCTCTTCAGGACCTAAGTCAGGTTTGTCCAATTTAGGGATTTCAAAGGCCTCATTAAATTCAAGCAGTGATGCAACGATTGGGTTCATAATTCGACTTAACCCTATGCAGCCTTTCAACATTTCATTTGCCAACTAATCATACTTCTCAATGTTAACAATTTAGAGCATTGATGCTATTTCTAATGGTCATATCAAAGGGTACCGTTGCAATCAAATAACGCTTTATAGTGATAATGCAGCATATTCGGTGGATAATTCACAGGAATACAAATGGCAGAATTAAAACCCATCCAGTTGATACGGAAACTTTGAACAGAATGTCTTGGAATTTCTCTAAAGATTCATTTTTCAACATCACGTAAGCGTTTGCTACAGCCATAATCAAGGCTCCAATTAGGAACCAAACCTCTTCAATTGGGTTCGCTAAAGCAAAACAGGCAAACCAGAGTAAAGTTAGTTGGATGCTTGTCCTAGTTGTAGCCTTTTTTGAGAACCGTGCAGGGAATGAGCTTATTCCGTGCTTACGATCACTTTCAACATCCATTCTTGCATAATTTATGTCAAAAGCAGTAATCCACAAGGTCACTCCTAGAGAAATGAATAAGATTGTCGGGTACCACAATAATCCATTGCCAAACCCATCAGTGCCAGTAATTGCCTGCCATCCGTGGAAATCTCCGGCAATTGCCACCCATGCGCCTGCAGGTGCTAGGCCGAGGCACAAGCCAAGCCAAAGGTGGCATAGCCAAGTGAATCGTTTGGTATATGGATAGATTACGAAGGTTAGGACAGGAAGCCAGGACATAGCTAACGCAACCTCGTTAAGCATTCCAGCACCAAGCAGCAGCATTCCTAGGAAAATCACTGCCAGAGTCCATGCAGTTGACATTGACATGGTGCCACTGGCTAAATGACGCTGTGCAGTTCGAGGGTTTTCTGCGTCAATGTTCCTGTCGATAATTCTGTTCAAGGTCATCGCTAGACCTCTTGCGCCAACAGCTGCAATAAGGACCCATACCAAATCCATCAGCGGCATTTCACCATCTGGATAAAACTGCTCGATTG
>JAKMFF010000088.1 GCA_022425585.1 Candidatus Poseidoniaceae archaeon | reverse complement strand
CATTACCCTACCCATTTGTTTTTTCCATATTTTTTCATATTCAGACAAATCTGTATTATTCTTGATATGGTCGGCAATTACTTGGCCAGCAATCCTTCCACCAATCATGGCAATGGTAATTCCGGCACCATTAGATGGCAAAACCATTCCTGCAGAATCTCCTACCAAGAGGTAATTGCCTTTGACAAATGTTTTGATAGTCCCTGACATTGGTAAAGCACCTGCCCCTTTGAAAGTAGTTTCACCATCATATTGGTCAATGAAATTAGCTGCATACTTGTTGAAAGGAACTCCTTTTGCAAAGCTCTTTTGAATTCCTATGCCAATGTTGGCACCAGATGATTTAGGAAACATCCAAGCATATCCTCCGGGAGCCATTGAGCCAAAATGTAATTCAACAGCATCACCATAATCTCCGTCTTTTAGTTGAAATTTAACTGGTATATTAACTGACTTTTCAGTCCAAAATTTCCGTCTTACTGGGTCCTTATGACCTCCAGCACCAACTATCACCTTGGCTGTGATAGAATTTCCATTTCTCAAAGTAACTGTATTTTCTTCAATTTCCTTGACATATGAATTTACTAAATATTTGGCACCTGCTTCTTTTGCCATTGTCACTAATTGTTCATCATGTGCTACCCGATTTAGAATAAGCCCTTCAAAATTATAAGACAATGATTTTCCAGATGGAGTAATAATATTCATAGTATCACATCTACGAGAAATTGCATGTTCTGGTGTTTGGAATAGATCATCCATTTCCGGAACGTTTGGGCATAATCTGCGCATCTCATCATTGGTTGGAACTAATTCACCACATTGTAATGGCGTGCCAATAGAACTACGTGCGTCTAAAACTAGCACGCTGATTCCCGCATTAGCAGCATAACGAGCCACGGTGCTTCCAGCAGGACCTCCGCCGATTACGATTACATCATAATCATAACTTTGTCCCATGTTATTGCGTGCGCCTTGGTATTCTTAACCATGCGTATTGGTACATATTACTGAAAAAACAACGGTCAATTTCAAAGGTATGACTCTCTACGAGTGGTTGGGGTTGAACATGACTAACGATGTTAGTGGCAGGCTAGAACGAATGTCTGGTATGTTAAAGAGAAGAGGATTTATTCTACCGGCATTCGAAATCCATGGTGGTGCCAAGGGTCTTTACGACTTTGGTCCAAATGGCGGACGCTTGAGAAATCGGGTTATTCAACTATGGCTAGAACACTGGACTTCTTTGGGAAATATTGTAGAAATTTCCTCACCGACAATTACTCCTTACGAGGTTTTAGAAGCAAGTGGACACGTTGGAGAATTTTCTGATTTCATGACTACCTGTCTTGCTTGCCAAGATGTAAGTAGGGCGGATACTTTGTTGGAAAAGACTCATCCAAACCCCGATTCGTTGGGTAAGGATGAACTAGATTTGTTGTTGCAAAATCACCAACCACCATGCCCAAGTTGTTCCTCTAGTAAGTGGAGTAAAGTAGTTGCACAGAACTTGATGTTCAATACTACTATTGGAGCAGGAAACTCTGGAAGACCAGGATTCTTACGGCCTGAAACAGCACAGGGAATGTTTACATCATTTACTAGTCTATATCGGCATTTCCGAGAGAAATTACCTTTTGGTGCAGTACAGGTTGGTAAGGGTTATAGAAATGAAATTTCACCTCGCCAAGGGATGATAAGATTACGGGAATTTAATATGGCTGAATTAGAATATTTCATTGATCCAAAAATCAGTCCTAAACATGATTTAACTCCGTGGGGCAAGGTAAGTTTTGATTTACTTAGCGAAGATAATGGCCAGGTAAGGATGACCATTAGTGATGCTATTGCTAAGGGGATAGTTAGGCATCCTACAGTGGGTTACTTTATGGCCAAAACCTATGATTTTTTGATTGCTGTAGGTATTAGCGCAGATAAAATAAGGTTCAGGCAACACGAATCCAATGAAATGGCTCATTATGCTACAGACTGTTGGGATGCTGAAATAGAAGGGTCCTATGGTTGGATTGAATGTGTGGGAATTGCTCACCGTGGTTGTTATGATCTTGAATCACATGAGAAATACACAGGTAAAACTCTACGAGCAAGGCGAGAATTTTCAACCCCGCAAGAAATTGTAATTGATGGCTGGACAATTGATGGTTCTATCGCGGGTCCGGCATTTAGATCACTTGCAGGCAAAGTAAAGGCGGCAGTAGAACAATTACCTCTAGAGACAAAGTTCCCGATATCTTTGAGCATTGATGAGCAAATAGTATCGGTTGAATCTAATCATGTCAAGCGTTTACATAAGACTGAAACATTGACTGGTGAATGGTTTATCCCTCATGTAGTGGAACCCGCATTTGGCATTGACCGTATCATCTGGCATGTTCTTGATCATGCATATAATGAAATTACAAAACAAGATGATAGTTACACAATGATGAAATTAAGTCCAAGTGTAGTTCCTATCGATTATTGCGTGTTTCCATTATTCGAAAAGGATGGCATGGGTGAACTCGCAGAAATAGTTAATCAAAGATTTAACAGTAAACCAGGAATAGTTTCCAGTTATGATTCGAGCGGTTCAATTGGTCGAAGATACGCTAGAGCAGATGAAATTGGTGTACCAATATGCATTACTATCGACCACCAATC
>JAKMFF010000151.1 GCA_022425585.1 Candidatus Poseidoniaceae archaeon | reverse complement strand
CTCTTTTAGGCGACCTAAACGTTCACCTTTCGGTAAATTTGTCGCAGCCATTAACCAGTGTCCGTCGATTATTTGGTGATCTTTTTTCAATGGCTTCAATTTTTGAATTTCATCAATAATGGCAATAACTTGCAGATAATCTACTCCATCGGTATTTGTCAACAGATTTTTGCTAATAATTAATTGATATTGCAATTGTTGCATGTAACGTTCAGATAATAGGTGTCGAAACAATCTTAATTCGGGCTTCTCTATACTTGGTAATCTGCCTTGATAATCTAATGTTGTTCTAATTATTCTTAGGTCTTTGTTTGGTAATTTTAGGGATTGACATATTTGGATAATGTCTTTCTTTGGCATGTTATTAAGAATCACAACTAGAAGCGAGATGTAATCTAGGAGTTTACTATCATTAAGGGCATTTTTTAGATGTGACTTGTTATCAATTTTACAATCAAAAATATTGTCAAGGATGTCATTCTCAAGCATTTGTTCAACGATTTCACATGCCACATTTGAGTTTAGTATTTTCTTGAGTTCCTGCCATATCCTCTCTCTAGCTAAATCTTTCATCAAGAAAGAATTATTCTTTATTGCAGCTTTAAGTTGGCTCTCTAGTTGCCATACTTTATTTCCTCGATGGCCTAAAAATCGGTATGCTCTGAGCATTCTTAACGCATCCTCTGAAATCCTTTGCATCGGAATTCCAACACATCGGATAATTTTTTTATCCAAATCAATCAAGCCGTTATGCGGGTCATAGAGAATTCGCCTTGCAACATCAATTGCCATTGCGTTGATAGTGAAGTCGCGCCGTTCTAAGTCACTTTTCAGCGAGGTTTCCCAATTAACCGAATTTGGTCTTCTATTATCTGAGTAATTTTCTTCTGACCTTAATGTTGTAGTTTGAAAATGATATTCTCCTGATCTGATTGTTATTGTGCCAAATGCAATGCCAGTCTCTATTGCGTTAGGAAAAATAGTTAGTAATCTAGCAGGTTCAAGGTCGGTTGCAATATCGATATCATTCGGATATATCCCCAGTGCAGCGTCTCTAACAGCGCCCCCGACTAACCAGACTCCACCATTAGCCAAAGAAATTTTATTGAGGACAGAGGTAAGTTCATGTGGTAGTTTATCAACAAAATCACTAATACTATCGGTTAATGGCATTCCCGCTAAATCAGATTCTTTGCCCAACTCATAATTTTGCAAACTTATCTCCATTCCCTTTGGTTCCTGCCAAAGTATTATCCTTGAAATACTGTTCGAAGTTCTATGTGGACTGAAGAGGACGTACAGTTAGTACCTGTGAAGTGGCTTAAACCACATGAAGAAATTAAGATTAAGCCAAGAGATAAACTCCTCGATATGACAAATAGGTGGGGTGGCTTTACCAAACCAATATTGGTAGACACTCACACCGGAGCTTTACTTGATGGACATCACCGGTTATCGGTCGCAAAAGAACTTGGATTGAAATTAATACCAGCAATTTGCCTTGATTATCTCAATTCAGAATTGATTAGCTTAGAATTATGGCCTAATGCCAACATTGAATCAGTTGATAAGGTAGACGTCATAGAGATGTGTTTGGGTAATGAACTATATCCTCCAAAAACCACTAAACATGTGGTAATCTATGACCTTCCGCCAATTTTGGTTACCTTAGAAGAACTAAGTTAGATTCTTGAAGATATGTAATCTCGCCACTTTTTATTGCCTTTTCCAGAAACCTTACTTTTTAGGTCTGGTTCTACTCTTAGGCTAATTATATCGGTTTTTACAATCCCTTCATGAGTATAGCACAACTCTACCTGTTTAGGTTCTAAATTTGACAATATACTCTTCATTGATTTGATGGTTTTCAGTCTAATTTTGTTGATAGAAATCAGTTCATCACCAGGCATGATTAGATTTCTCAATGGCGATTCATTTTGGTGGGATGTTACAATCATTCGGTTATTCTTAACTGCTAGATTTAACCCTAGCCAAGCAGATGACAACTTGTCATCTGTTGATTTCTTTGAGGATAATTCCAGTCCATAGAAATCAAACGCATGGGCTAAATCTGGGACCTGTTTATCAAAAATCAGTTTATCCAACTGCACCCCCAGATTTCTACCGCCTTCCATAGAAACCAATTCTTTACGAATATCCTGATAATCGATACCTATCCGTTCAACATTTGGATAACCGATGGCATATTTTTCACATAGTCTTACCATTAGGTCGCAGATTCCGTATTTGCCTTTTGATCGCTTCCTTAACTCCGCATCAATACAAAATATTGCTAATTCTCCTTCAAGGTAATATGAAATTTGTATTTCTCTAGAGAAGCTATGGCTTCTATAGAGGTGTATCCAAGCATCGTGGCTGGATTCTGCCAGAGATTCGTGAGCCATACCGTTTCTTACTGTGTGGCGACCAAGTTTTCTTTCCATGTCTTTTCGCCAATCCTCTTCTGACCAAGCTCCAGATCTTACGCACAACATGTCTCCAAGCCAAGAAGTACATCCCTCAAACCACCACAATAGCGTAGTGTGAACTTCTTGTTGTAAATCATAGTCGACAAAGTTATTAGGTCTTAGTCTCTTAACATTCCATTGATGTAAGTATTCATGGCTAAATAGGCTAACTAAGTCCCTATATTCATCTTCATGGCCTGAGATTAAACAATTTCTTGGTAACATTGAAGTTTGTGAGTTGAGATGTTCTAACCCACCTCTGGAAGATTCTGTCAGTTGCAATATTACTACATAATCACCCCAATCAGGTTTTTGGAAAAGAGCATGATACTCTTTGACAACTTTAATCATATCATCAACAAACTTGGTGACCATTTCTTCATCAGGTTGATACCCTCCGCTATCCCATAATTTCAAAATGTGAGTTCGTCCATCTACTGAGAAAGAAATATTATCCCTTGCATTTGTTTCGATAATACCATCTAATAATTCGTCTCGATTTCCGGCTTGTAAGTGATATGTATCGCCTTTTAATGAGTTGATGCTGAGACAATTTTCCTGGCTACTTACTAACGTTAGTTGAGTTGCAGGTGTCCATCCACTCGGTGCATGTAATGAGATATTGTGCGGCAAATTCATTCTTGCATCATCAATTCCAGATGTCGGTAGTAAGAAGGTAAATGGTGGCATCATGTGCAAGTGGCTATTATCGATATGTGTCGACCTAACAGATAATTCAATTCCGAGTATTTTGTAGTTTACCACGATATTTTGTTTGTTGTTTACATGCTTTATTGAAACAGCATCAACATCTTTTCTGACAAATTTCAAAGTTGTTTCACCTTGTATGCACGTTATGCCGGTTAGATATTGCATTGGTTCTCTAATAAAGTATGAACCAGGCACCCATCGGGGAAACTTTAGCTCTAGTTTACTCTTAGTAAAAGGTGGCTCAATCTCTACTTGTACATCTAGAAATCGTGTTTCGCCTTTCGTTGCATCCAGTCGGAAGGTTAGACCTGAACTGTCAGTCATATTTCCTGCTAAGAGCCGGCGGTTGAAAGGTTCTGCGCTGTAATTCTAATCAATTCGCTGGTAGAATTGTTAGCAATCTTTTCCGCTTGCTCAATAATTTCTGGCTCATCTGCCCTAGAGAACAAACGTTCAATTAATCGACATCTTTCGATTTCATTTACTTCATCACGGGCAATAATATTCCACCTAAGCGAGTCAACTTTCTCGCCTCGTTTACCTTGTAACC
>JAKMFF010000103.1 GCA_022425585.1 Candidatus Poseidoniaceae archaeon | reverse complement strand
CTAAGTCAACTCTGTCGCCAGAGATTTGTATTTTTGAGTTTGTGTCAGGTACCTGCTTAACGAGTACTGCTATTTTCACCATAGTATCACCGATGGCCTTTCCTGTCGGATTCAATTCATGAACATTTGTATCGACAGATTTTTTGATTTGTGGAACAAAACTCAATTACAGGTTACTTTCGCTGAATAATCTCATTGACGCTTTCCAACAAATCAGGATGTTCTGCAAAGTGTTTAGCGACAGTTTCTAGGCCTCTGGATATTCCATCAGCAACCCCTAACTTAGCGTCCAATGGGTGCAATTCTCCCGATTTAACGGCACTTTTGAATTCTTCAAGAGTTCGCCAAGTTGATGGTTGGCCAAACTTAGGGTTTGGTGTGACTAGAATTTCTCCAAATTCTGGCAGCACCACGTGTTGTGCCAATTCATAGATCGGGGAGTTATCATCATCGGGATTTAAGTAAGCATGCTTCTGCATTTTTTTCCTTAAAGACTTGGGGTTGTCATGAATTAGTATAGCCCCACTCGGGTCTGATTTACTCATCTTATGGTCGAAACTTTCCATTCTAGAACCACTTGATTTTAGTGAGGAGATGATTGGAGTATGCAGACAAGTTGCTTTTTGCCAACCATATTTACTGGCGACGTCTCTCATGAACATATGCGCTTTTCTTTGATCCATGCCGCCGATGGCAATATCAATATCTAATTCAAAAATATCACTGGCTTGCATTGCTGGGTAGAAAAACTTCGACAGGTCATGGTCAGACGAGGCTTCGTCTCGACCCATGATAGTAAACGTCTTTCTGACCATTGCCAATGTCGCACCTTTTGAACATCTCAAAACACGTGCCCAATAATCGCCAGAATCCATTAAATTAGAAGCCCAACTAAATCTTAGTTCGCCAGGACCATCACCTTCGGGAGGATAGTCTAATAATGCCCTAAAAGTATCTTCCATATAATTAGCAGTCAATTGAATATCTGCCATGTTACCGTTGAATTTATCGTTTATCCAAGCGTGCCAGTCTGCTAGAAAAATTAACACATTTACCTCTGCATCAATCATTCTTTTCAGCTGTAGTGATAGAACCTTCCAACCAATGTGTGCTTTTCCAGACGGTTCAAACCCTACGTAACATCTTATCACACCGTCACCGCCAGCACTGGTATTATCTGCAATACAGTCTACTAGGTGTTCTAAACCGACGGTTTCCTGGACAGAACCGATTATTTTGTGCACTCTAGAAATTTGTTGTTCACTTAATTCCTTGATTCTTGGGCACTTTTCTTGATATTGAATTACCATTTGTTCAATATCCATATTTTTCACCTCAAAATAAGTCATTAAGTTTCTTCACTTTACCTTCAGAAGGAGCATCTCCGGCTTCGATCATGGACTCAAGTTCTGCAATCATACCGAGAGCCTTATCTCTCAACTCATCGGTAAGTTTTGAACTCATTTTCATTGATTTGTGAGCCATCTTAATAGCGCCTTTTGCTTTTGAGAATTTCTTTGCTTCTTCTTTGGCTTTGTCGCCTCTCTGCTTTCCATTGTATCCTGTCGCTTCGTCCAAGAATCCAGACCATCTCTTTCTTGATTCCATGGCCTTTTCTCGACCACCATCAGAGGAGAGAAGTTCGCTTAATGAGTCACCTTTCAATTGGTCTACGTCTACTGATAGTTTTCCATCAGGACTGTAGTGTCCGCTTACCATATTCAAAATGCCGAAAGATGCAGTAAATACTCCCTCAGAATTTGCCGAAACATTATCAAAATATTGAGTCGCTAACTTTGCTAGACCTGCATTTCCACCAATTTGTTTAACTAATCCACGCTTTACAGAAAATTTCTCCATATTGCAAGGCAAAACACCATTGAACATAAGGCTCACCGTTAAAACGCTTTGAAGCGAAATATTTTGATTGAGCAGTTTATGGAACAAAACATGCGAGTTAGAAGTGTAATGTGCATCTCAATGCTTTTGATTCTATTAATGCCAACGATTCTTGCCCAAGACAATAACGTAAATTTGACATTGGAATCATCATTAACTGATAGTGATGCGGGGATTACCGGTGCAGAAGTATCACCAAATGGTAACAATCTACTGATTGTTGGGCTCGACGGTTTTGCTCATTTGATATCGGCTAAAAATGCTGGAGATAGATCTTTAGATATTGAACTCAATAGTGGCAGACAAAATCACTTCAATGACATTGCTTGGCACCCCAGAGGCGAAGCAGCGCTAATTGCAGGAGATTTGGGTACCGCTATGCGTTACGAAAAAATTGACCATGGAATTACTGTAGTTAACGGCACTGGGGCGATTCTAGGTAGAAATATGACTTCAGTTGACTGGCGAAGTGCTGGTGATTACTCGTATTTTGGAGCTGAAGATGGTTCTTTATGGCGATTCTCGGAAGGAACAGGATTTATGTTTATTGACAGCGTTGGTTCCCAAATAACCGGTATCTCTTGCCACAAGAATTACGATATGTGCGTAGTTTCAACTCTCTCTGATGGTCTGGGTGTCATTGGACAAACTCACAATATATCGTGGCTGAGTGGGACCAAAACTGATACTTGGATTGACGTTGATTGCCCAGATTCTCAATTAAATGAATGCGTAGCATATGGTAGCGGGTTAAGGTTAATACCGATTTTATTGAACACGGTAGATCATTCAAAATCAGATACAGGTGAAATGGTGCAGTATCCAAGCCTCAGTGGTGATTTTATTGCGACATCACCTGGCTATGGCAGCACTTCGTTAATTCATATTGCTCCACTGGCAACAGTCAGATTTGATCCATTGGAAAATATTGCAAAAGTGCAAATATCTTCCGAACAGATGCTTGAATGGGATTCAGTCATTGCCGGGCGCCAAGTTGCCCATGTGTGGGAAACTGGTTTTAATGACGGATACATTATGACCACAAATGGCAATATAATTTCATTTGAACCAATAACTGTCGAGATTGACAATACGATTTTAACAACATTAATTCTAATTGCAGTTTCCGTTTCAGTACCTGGTGTTATTCTTGGTCTAATCTACATGAACAGTCCATTTTTGCAAAAGAAATATATTAATTTTAGACGAAATAGTCGCCGGAAGAAATCACAGAAAAATAGTTAGGTTCTAAAAGCGCCTATGGTAGGCCAAGGATGGGGAGAACATATGGAACCATTCGAGGGTCTCGATTTTTATGATATAGAGAGCTTGCTTACTGAAGAAGAGATAATGATTCGGGACATGGTAAGAGCTTGGGTTGACGAGGAAGTAATTCCAAAAATCGAACATGCATGTGAAGAAGGTATATTCCCCGACGAATGGCGTGTTGCGCTAGGTGAAATGGGAGTATTAGGTGCGCCACTGAAAGGCTATGGTTGCCCGGGATTATCGTATGTTGCATATGGTCTAATTTGTCAAGAACTTGAACGTGGAGACTCAGGTCTGCGCTCATTTGCCTCAGTACAAGGTTCTCTTGCTATGTATCCAATATGGGATTTCGGTAGTGAAGAACAAAAAAATCACTATTTACCCAAAATGGCTTCAGGAGAAATGGTCGGTTGCTTTGGCCTTACCGAGCCAGATTACGGGTCTAATCCTGGCGATATGATAACCAAAGCCGAAGATATGGGTGACCATTATCTATTGAACGGTGCAAAAATGTGGATTACCAATGGTACAATTGCCGATGTTGCTGTAGTTTGGGCTAAATTAGATGGTGTCATTAAGGGTTTTATTGTAGAGAAAGATGATGAAGGTTTTACCGCCCCTGAAATGAAAGGAAAGCATTCTTTGAAGGCATCAGTTACCAGCGAATTAGTATTTCAAGATTGCAAAATACCCAAAGATCGTATCCTTCCAGGGGTTAAGGGATTAAGGGGCCCATTCTCTTGCTTGAATAATGCGAGGTTTGGTATTTCATGGGGTGCTTTAGGAGCAGCAATGGCCTGTTTCCATAGTGCAAAGACATATTCATTGTCAAGAATACAATTTGACATACCAATTGCATCTTATCAATTGGTTCAGAACAAATTAGCATGGATGTTAAGAGAGATTACCAAGGGACAATTGTTAGCATACCATCTTGGAAGAAAGAAAGACGATGGGACTTGGTTTAACGAACAGATTTCTCTAGCAAAGATGAACAATGTCGATATTGCCTTAGAAATAGCGAGAGTTGCAAGAGATATTCACGGAGCGAACGGAATACTAGATGAGTATCCTGTAATGCGACATATGGCAAATCTTGAGTCTGTTAAAACATATGAAGGAACCCACGATATTCACAATTTAATAATCGGCAGGTATATCACAGGAATTCAAGCCTTCACAAGACAAGTTTGAGTGTTTCAAACTGATGGTAATAAGCCAATCTTGGCAAGACCATTCCACACAGGGTCTAAAAATCTAGGTAGCATTCTGTGTCTTAGGTAAACAGCGGCTGCTAAACTCATTTTCTGTAACTTGTTCAATTTAACTCGCTTGGTGAATACATCTCCTTGCTCTTTTTCTATTTGGCGTAAGATTTTATCATAAAATGCAATCATTGCGGCAGGGGAATATCTTGTTCTTCTAGGAAGTAGGGGCAGCAATTGCCGAGCCTCTTCCAAATAGGTTCTGGCTCTTTTTGCATAGTGATAGCAATAAGGTTCCCAAGTTTTGTTGAGTACTACTTTACCATCAAGTTCCAATTCTTGAATACCATTCTTTTCAAGTTCATCAAGCGGTAAATACACTCTGTCTCTCTCAATGTCTTCACCAACATCTCTCAAGACATTGGTCAATTGCATGAAAATACCCCACGATTCAGCGTATTTTTTTGCTGCTGGATCGCTATATCCATAGATTTCGATGCACATTAATCCAACAACGGAGGCAACTCTGTAACAGTAATCATATAGTTCATCAAAGGTACGGTATCGGTTATTATACAAATCATCCTCCATGCCTGATATCAAATCATCAAATACACTTCTTGGGATTTTATATCTCTCAACTGTGTCCTTCAATGCTAAGAAAACTGGGTCTGTGGAATAAACATCAGTGTAGCAAGTTGAGAGTTTCTTTCTAAAGAAAAATAATTGAGTAATTTTGTTTAGATATGATTCTTCATCTAAAATAGTTCCACGATTTTGTAAAGATTCTAGTTGTTCTCTGTATGCTACTGCTTCGGGATCAGTTTGTCCAACGCTGCCTGGGAACCTATCAGCCCAATCACCGTCAGCAATGTCGTCAGCTCTTCGACAAAATGCATAAACTGCACACATTGCTAATCTTTGTTCATCTGGTAAATACTTGAATGAATGATAAAAGTTGCCGGCTTCTTGAATTGTTAACTTTTCACAATAGTTGTAAGCTAGTTTGAGTAATTCTTGGGGGGGTTGTTCGGACCAAATTGGCGCATCCAAATTCTCGAATGGGTCCACAAGTTCATTCTTGTCGGCTAGCCCAATAAATGCTGCACCTTCTCTTAATGCTTCCATGGCAGTTACGCTGACTGCTTTGACCGCATCTTTAGCAAGCATTACACCTGCTCTGAGGCGGTCTAGAGTGGATATTTTTTCCACTTCATCTTCAGAAACTCGACTCTTTGCGCTTCCCTTGAGCGGGAATAACAAGTCTAGAGGTTTCCGGCGTTCCAACATCCCTATCAATTACCTGTATGACTACTCCTTTTTGATTGCTTTGCAAAAAAGTATCACTACGCAATCCATTAAACAAAGCCTAAATTGATAATAAAATAGTTTTCTAACAGGCTTGTAAGTATTTACTAACAATGATGCAATTATTTATTTCCGGAATCCTTATTCTTTTCCAAAAGTCTTCTAACCCCACCGGGTATTATCAGTGCGCGTAATAATTTTCTAGCGTAAGATTTAATCTCATCCCTGGTGACTTTTATCCGATCAGCAGAGTCAAGTATATTGCCTTCTCTAAGCAGAGTGACAGTTCTTTGGCCAATCAAAACAGGTAGCATACATGAAGCCTTGAGTCTAAATTGGGTTTCTGGTAACATCTTTATGTATTCTATGGCAGCATCAAGATGTTCATTTGTTAAATCCAAATATTCATCATATAGTGGTCTAAATTTTCCAATATTATTTGGTGTGAGTAAATCATCGGGTTTCATTCCATGTTTGTCCAACTCTTGTCGCGGAATATAACATCGTCCAAATCGCAAATCTTCAGGTATGTCTCGAAGAATGTTGATCATTTGTAATGCTTTACCAAATCTCACGCCTTTTTCAAAAAATTCCTTTTCTTCCTCTGGAGGTATTGAGATGATATGAGCGAGTGACATTTTGGTCCAAAATACTCCAACACATCCAGCTACTCTAAATGTGTAGTCGTCTAATTCTAAATTGTCATTCAGGGCAGATATATTTCCGCCTTCGTTGGCTGGCCCAAATCTTTCTAAATCTAGAATCTGACCACTTACGATTATATCTAGGCATTCTAACATTCTCTCTCTGTCCTCTTTAGGGTAGACTTCTAAACCCTCGATAACATCTCCAACATTTCTAAGGAGTTCTGCTTCATGAGGGTTATCTTGAATTTCTGCAAGACTAGAAAAGTCGGGTAATTTGTCTGATTTCCCTTGGGCAACATCATTGTAACTGCGCAATAATCTAAGAAGTTCATCGGTATCCCCGTGTTTGGAATCAGCAATTGTATCTGCGACTCTTGCCAAGAGGTAAAGCAGGCCAATTTGCCCACGAACTTTCTTTGGTAGATATTTGAGTGTGGGATAAAAAGATCTTGATGTAGATTCAAGTAAATTATCGATCTTGTCATTGATAAGTACAGACAATTAATCCCCTCATGCAACTCCAATGGTTATTTGTTATTGAGGCTGTGGTAAAATATGTTATTTCTGTCGGTATTTCATATCAGCACAATCGATGAATTACTTAGTTGTAAATTAGTTAATGCTTTAGGCATTGAGTTAATCCGAAAGGGTAGAGGGGACGCCAATGGATTGTATGTCGTGTGGTGAGCACATACCTGATGACAGTATTTTCTGTCCAGAATGTGGCGCAAGACAAGACTTATCCAGAGCAGGTGGTTTTACGACACCAAACTCCGTTGGACTAGCTGGCCAAGAAGTAACCGGGGGGCGCAGTTTTGGTGTGGTTTCTGGAGAAGCAATAAGACAGCAACGAGAAATGTCAGTAAGCGACCCTAATGCAATTTCACCTGAACTAATGAGACAGATTGCTCAAGGAATGCAAAACCAACAAAATATTCCTCCAGTTGGTAATTTCCCTCCTCAAGGATTCCAAAATTCACTCAATGATCTTAATCAAAACCCAATGAATGAATTAGGCAATGTGCAACAAAATATACCAAATGTTACTCCAATGGGCCAATCATCATCACCCACAGACGAGATGGTTACTCGATTGGCGCAAGCAGAAAAGGCAATGAAAACTGAAAGAAGGAGTCAGTGGCTAAATATGAATCAAGCCTCAGCATCCAACGTTCTATCCTCTTTGGGAGCAGATTTACCAGCGCATTTGCGGAATGAGAAAAACGCTGCACAAGAAATTCTAACAGGAGCATTGGGCGGTCAGAAAGAAGCACCTAATGATGCATTTTTACGAAGAATGTGCGAAGTTGCTGTCAGAAGAGTTGCAAGGAAACGAGGAGTTGCAGTTGAAACTCCACAAGCCAAGTTAGCTGATGATATCTTAACAGTAAACATAACTTACATCGATGACGGCAGAGTTCTAGACACGCCAGAAGACCTTAGTCAAGCCTTTGAGCATGCTATTCAAACTGAAGTTGCTTTGAAAGGCTTTGATTATGTT
>JAKMFF010000038.1 GCA_022425585.1 Candidatus Poseidoniaceae archaeon | reverse complement strand
GAAGAATAGACTTCCAGTGCATAGTTACCACTCAAACAGGATGACCAACGATTGATTCTATTTCATTGATTGTTTTAGGACACATTTCAGTTAACACTATTGGGCCATTTTCTCCTACTAAAACATCATCCTCAATCCTAATTCCAATATTTGAATATCGTTCTGGACATTCTACATCTGGTCGCCATGCACCGAAGTATAATCCCGGCTCAATAGTCAAGCACATGCCAGGTCGTAATTTTCTTGGCTCCCCATTTGGCAAATATATTCCCACATCATGTACATCTAGACCAATCCAATGACTAGTGTTATGCATATACCAATTCTTTAATTGTCCGGTTTTGCTATCCAGAGCTGCTTCTAATGTTTGAGATATAACTCCAATTCTTATCAATCCTTCAGCCAAGACTTTCCTAGCGGCCTCATGTGGAGCAGTATATGGATTACCGGGAACACATTCATTTATTGCCGCAATTTGAGCATCTAAAACAATCTGGTAGATTTCTTTTTGAGGTTCAGTGAAAATTCCATTGGTCGGCCATGAACGAGTAATGTCTGCAGCATATCCTCTAAATTCAGCACCTGCATCAATTAGAACGACATCGCCATCTGTGCAGGGGGAATTATTTTCTTTGTAATGGAGGATTGTCGCATTTTCCCCACTTCCAACAATTGATGGGTAAGACCATCCGGAGGTCCCGGCATATCTGAAAAACCCTTCAATAACTGACTGGAGTTGGTTTTCAGTGGCATGTTTACCACCATGTCGCATTGCGGCAATGTGTGCTAAACTAGAAACATCCGAAGCAAACTGCATTTGGTCTATCTCTGAACTGGACTTAATAAGCCTCATTTCAGCAATTTTATTACTGGGATCTTCAACTGAAATCGGCCCAGTACCAAGCCTTTGCCTAGCTCTGTCTCGCTTCTTGATGGAAGAAACTACTAATTCATCTATCGATGACATTACCCCCATTCTATGAAACACTCGATTGGCTTGCGATAAAATCCCATTCAAAGTTGATTCCAAATCATCAATAGAGTGTGCCTGGTCAACTGGCCAATCCTTTTCCGCCCCTTCTAAGCCTGGTCTTCTACCTTCCCATATTTCTTTCAAAGTATCTTTTGGTTGAACAAAAAGATGAGTTTTCCAAGTCCCTGAGGCTTTTGTTGCGCACATAATCGATTCAGGTTCTGTCCATCCAGTCAAGTATAGGAGGTTACTCTGGGTTCGGTAGGGGTGGTGAACGTCGTTAGAATGAATAGTCACTGGAGAAGAGCAAAGAATTAGTACATCAGATGGTTCAAAAGTTGAATACAATTGATTTTGCCTTGAAATGTACTCTTGAATTGAGATAGGTTCTGGCATCTTACCAACATTAGCAAACATCCTCTCAAACATGATACTCCCACCAGTTTTCCCCTATTCAATCCTTGCTTGAATCTAATTTTTCCACTTTGGCAATTTAAACTCACCATTATTCTTCTTAATTGTGAGTATTAATGATAGTGAGATTAGAATTATCATAAAAGAAATCGAGGCAAGTATTACTGGGGAAAAGGAAGCATCATCATTTGTCGTAGAATCTTGTTCCAATGTTAAAGAAAGTTGTAATGTATCTTGGGCACCATCGTCATCTGAGACTATTAGGATAATTTCATAATATCCAGGTTGAGTTATTACATTCTTTGACAGATTCTCGCCAGTATGAATTACTGACCCGTCATGGTACCACTGGAAGATTAAATTTGCCTGATCGTTGGCGGTATCAACAGAATTTGAAGCATCAAGATACCATTCACTAGCAACATCAAACCTCATACCTGAAGTAATTTCATCGTTAGAATATATATTTATCACGGGGTTAGTATTTCGTACATCCACAACATGGGATACTCTAGTAAAATGACCAACAGAGTCAATCGCCAGTAAATTAATACTCCAATTTCCGGATTTATTAAAAGAAATTTTAGCACTATAATCATCGATAATCTCACTATCAAATAGTGCCCTAATATTCCCATTTGGATTGGTGAGAGTCCAAGTAATAGCAACATGAGAACTATCATAGCCATCATCAACCATAATTGAATATAC
>JAKMFF010000035.1 GCA_022425585.1 Candidatus Poseidoniaceae archaeon | reverse complement strand
CTTATGAACCCAACACCAACGCCGTAGCCACATTTATGCTCGTGACTTGGTGCTTCATTATCAGCAATCGGGTCGTAATAATTTTCATCTTGACAATTTGTTTGCAGGTTTGTTCCAGGCGCATTGGGATTATTTATCTGAACTGAATAAGGTGCAGTTATTGACGTCAATGAAAAATCACTCGAATTTAGTGAGCCAATAAAGGTACTAAACAAGTCGATAACATTACCTGCAGATATATCAAATTCAATCCTCTCAATTCCAACTCCTAAAGTAAACTCGCTTGGTGGTTGCGTGAATCTCGTATCGATTACCACAGCATAATATTCTGAATCATCTAGACTGACATCAAAAGCAAGACCTTTCATAAAACTAACTTCAAGATGTTCTAAAGAGCCCCATAAGGCTTCAGATTGGTTTAACGCAGTTACTTTCCATTGAAATGTTGGATTTATCCAAATCCCATCAACATTCGGAATTCCTGGAAAAATTCCGGGACTAGTTTCAAGCCCGGAATTAAGGAGTCCTTCGAGAGTCAATGCAACTGATAGGTCGGCTCTTTCGTCGCCATCGACATCAATCCAGTTTTGAAATAATACAAATTCACCCGTGGTTGGAATAAATAATTCGCCTGTAAATGTCCCATATGTCCAATTTTCATAAGAGGGCCCATTGTCACGAGAAGTGAAATTAACATAAATCGTATAGGTGTTTATACCAATAGCCAAAGGATCCGTTAATCCAAATTGTTCTATCGAGAATAACGTGTCAAATAGGTTGCCAGGGAGAGTTTCTGGTTGGGTGGATGCGTCCATTAAAAATTCATAGGGCCTAGGATGGTCCGGTTCAAAGGATGTTGAATCACGCATTGTGACTCCATCAAGGAATGAATTTGATGTTGCCAACGGGTCTTCTGGCGAAAGCGTGCGCGCATTGGCATCAACTTGAGCAAGTGCACTTTCTGCAGAACTAGCAGCAATTAGTGCCTCCCCATTCTCAGTTCTCATGCTCAATGTTTCCATCAATGAATCTAGGACATCAAAGTCGTCTCTAGAGATAGTAGTATCTGCAGCAACTGGATGAGAAATCGACAACACCATCAATAAAATCAGCATTAATGCTGGTTTTCTTGGGTCGCCAGACTGAGGCAGCCCCGGTCTAACCAACCTCAGCGTGCGCTCATCCATGCCCTATGTATGCATTCAACCTACGATAAACTATCCCCTCTAAGTTCGTTCAATAAGCCAAACCGGAGGAATTTTATTCAAACCGTAATTTGAAATCTTTGTTGCAGGAAGGACAAGCCACGATAGCCTCGTCAACCTCTGGGATTCGTATCTTAAATGAAAAATCACAAAGTGGACAACTAACTTCCTTAATTGCTTCATCAATCACAACCGGCTCAATTTGCTTATCTGGTTTGGAAACCTCTGGAACATTTTCGATTTGACTCTTAACCTGGAAGGGCAGTTCAATTCCCCCACTGACTACTTCAGTAACCTTTAATGCGGCATCTTGCTCAGTGATAGAAGCGATTATTTCTTGATTCTCTTCTTCTTCAAACATCGCCAGCGCGTCAGAGGCAGCGGTATGTGTTGCAGTGTTGTATTGTGGCTGAGTGGTGGGGATGACCGCTGGAGCGTAGGTGTTTGCCGGGGGAGCGAACGCGGAACCGGTATTTGCTTGAGTTTCATTATTGCCGCCATATATCGACTGATACTCTGCTTGCTGCAGTTGTTCCTGTTGAGACTCTTTGGTGGTAACTTCAACATTAGAATCTAGGCCGGATATCTGTGCAGCATCGGCGAAAATTGGGATTCTAGTTTTCTGTTTAACCATAGAAATATGCTGTTTTGCTTCCTGCTCGGAGAGACCCCTTCCCTGAAGCAATTGTACAGCAATTCCTGTTTGCCACCTACGGAAACCAATCATTGAAACCGCCATGACAACGACAAAGGCAAATAGTGAGATTACGATAACACCAAACATACTTGTAGGCTCTGTAGCACTTGCGACCTTAACCGAAAAAGCGTGAGAATCGGAATTACCTGACTGGTCAAATACCGTGACTACAATGTCTTTTGTACCGCTACTTGAGAAACTGAGTTCTACATCTGAACCGACAAAGTCTGGGTCATCTGTTGAATCTCCATTTCCGTCACTATCCAGTGAAGGATTGAGATCCCAGTAATATTGCAACTGATAGGATTGGTCGTAAGCGTCAATGGCTGACATCCTAAAGGTTAGGGATTCACCGGCAACTATTGCAGAAGGTAGTTGTCTTTTTAATTCCGTATTCAAGACAGGTATTGAAGAATCGTCTACTACTACATTAGCCGATGTTTTACCAATATTGCCTGAAACATCAGTGACTGTTAGATTCACCACATAATTGCCAATATTAGGCCATGTTATCGAGGCCGAGTTGTTGGAATCGGAAAATACGCCACCCCACTCCCACAAACAGCCCGCTATTTCTCCATCATCAGAACTAGAGCTACAACTGAATGCGGTTGGAATATTAATTCCGGTTTTTAGACCACCAC
>JAKMFF010000032.1 GCA_022425585.1 Candidatus Poseidoniaceae archaeon | reverse complement strand
AATTAAAGCGCTTACCCTGCCTGTAGTGTTCATTTTATGTGCTGTAGCATCATTGTTGGCAACTCTCTTACGAGGTGAGGAAGTCTCGTTAGACACAGCATATTTCATCCTTCGAACACTATTCGTTGGTGGATTTATCTATGTCTTCGTTGCAACATTATTCTTCAGTTCCCAAAGTGACAAAGAATCGGAAGAGTCCAATCTATTGCTGCTACTCACTCAAATTGGATTTATTGGTCTAGTCGCTTACATTGTAATGCTGCTAGAGGTCGAAAAATCATCACTCGGCATAAGTGCAAGTTTGACGGCTGATCAATACAGTTACATCTTCCGTTACCTGACTGTGCTGATTGTGCCTTTGTGGTGGTCATTTTTGACTCGGTCGGAGGCCGAGAAGATTACCTTCTTCGAGAACCCATCACGCAACGCAATGGTTTATGCCATAATTTTGATTCTATTTCTCAATTCAACTATGCTGAACACAACCAAAGGAATGGAGTATATCGGTGAGGAAATCTTTGATGAGGTCGAAGAAGGCGATAATATCCTCTATGTTTCAGAGCCCTACCATGCGATGCACAGATTGTACACTTTGCAGATTACTGTAGATCCTGAACATGACAGAGACATAACTGGTTATTGGGCCGGTTATCAGTATAATTGGAGCCACATCTTGGATGATTCGGATATCGATTGGGTTATTTTTACCGGTGATTGGCAATCATATCTCGACGGTAATTGGACTGAATTTGATACCGATACAGATTATCTAATCTATCATCGAAAAACAGCGCTTTAATCGACCTAAGACCCTTCGCATAACCATGAACGGCATGTTGAACGGAGTCAAAATAGTAGATTTGTCAAGAATCCTCGCGGGTCCATTGTGTACTCAAATGTTGGCCGACTTGGGTGCAGAGGTAATCAAAGTCGAAGCACCGTGGGGCGATGACACTAGAAAATGGGGCCCACCATTCACTACCGGATTTGACGGTAAAGAAGTCGCAGCGTACTTTCTTGCCTGTAATCGAGGCAAGGAAATCATAACTATGGATTTGAAGCAGCAGACGGCAAACTTGCTCGAATTAATCAAAGATGCTGATGTTGTTGTTGAAAACTTCAAACCAGGCACGCTTGAGCGAATTGTTGGGAAAATACCTGATGATGTGATTCTATGTTCAATTTCAGCCTACGGTAAAGACGGACCAAGAAGTAGTGAACCTGGCTATGACGTTGCACTGCAGGCCCGAAGTGGAATTATGAGTATCACTGGAGAGCCTGATGGTCCACCTGCTAAGGTTGGAGTTGCATGGATAGATGTAATTACTGGGCTCAATGCAAGTAACGCAATTTTGGCTGCCCTATTTCACAAGATGAAAACTGGTGAAGCAAGGAACATCGACATCTCGCTGTGGGACAGTGCAATAGCCGCTTTAGTCAATCAGGCGCACAATGCATTAGCCAGTGGCAAGGACCCGCAAAGAATGGGTTCGGCACACCCTAATTTGGTACCATATCGAGCTTTTGAAGCAAACGATGGTTGGTTCGTAATCGCGGTTGGTTCTGACAACCAATGGGGAAATTTGTGCACATTACTCAACATCGAAAATCAGGATGAGTGGCTTACTAATGCGGGCAGAATTGCCGAACGTGACGTTATTGAAGCAATGCTAACAAAAATTGTTGCAGGGCATTCTAGGGCAGAATTAGAGGAGTTGCTTACTGGTATTCCCTGTGCCCCAGTCAATACGATTACTGAGGCATTGAATGATAAACAATCCAATGCGCGTGGATTGGTTACAAAGTACAACGGAGTCGATGTACTAGCAAGCCCGTTGCGCTTTTACTAAAACGAAAATAGACTGGTTTGACCACTTTCTCTAACCAAGCCTGCTTCCTTTAGTTTGTCAATGGCATTATCCATACGACGCTGACTAAACTGCCTATCTACTTGTAAGAATTGTTTGAGACCTTCAAGGTCAACTTGTCCAAGTTGTAATTCTTCATTTGGCACCGCGTTTGACGGGTGGTTATGGAAAATTTCGCGGATTTCATCGAGCCTTTCTGGTACATCTTTGCCTTTTTCCTCGCAAATTGTCTCAATATTGCCAAATTGTTTGATTAATTTGATTCCAGTTTTTGGACCAATACCCTTGATGCCTGGATGGAAATCAGTACCGATCATTATTGCGAGGTCAATTAGTTGCTCTCTAGTAAGTTCGTGTTCTGCAAGTAAATCATCGAGTATTATTCTTTGAGCCTTAACAACTC
>JAKMFF010000020.1 GCA_022425585.1 Candidatus Poseidoniaceae archaeon | reverse complement strand
GGTCTAAAGATACTCGATAAAACCGCAAGTCCTCGAGGCTTTTGGCGGTTTTATGGTGAAATATCCTTGTGGGTTTGCGTATTTTCCATGCTGATGGTTGGTATATTGATGGTAGTGGCTTTCATTACCGCTATACTAAGTCCGCCACAAACAGATCCACCATCTGCTAGCGAACTTGTAGCTCTACCCGGAATAAATCCTGTAATCCCCTTAGGTTGGGGTGCTCTAGCATTCATAGTTGCCCTGGTGATTCATGAATACGGTCATGGACTTCAAGCAAGGGCTCATGGAATGCGGATTCGGTCATTTGGACTGTTGCAATTAGGCCCTTTGCCACTTGGGGCCTTTGCAGAACCACAATATGAGGAATTGACTAATGCACCTAGTAGAGAAAGAATGCGAATGTTTGCAGCTGGTCCAGCAACCAACATCTTTGCCGCTATTATTTGTCTGATGTTTTTGGGTGGGTTAGCCAGCCAATTCGTCGCCACCGAAGATGCAGTCCACGTAAGGGGGATAGTACAAGATGAGGGTGCATATCAAGCAGGTCTTCAACCGTGGGACACAATCCAATATATCGACGGGCAAGAAATCTCTGATGTTGATGCTTTCTATGATGCTATGGAGGGGTACAGTGCCAATGAAACAATTGCTCTTACGGTTAAACATAGTGATGGACAAGTTGAGACACTAAATGCAACTCTATCTGATAAGTATGATTACTATCTTGCACTAGGTTGGTCAAAAGGTAATTTAGAATCAATAGGTGTTGAAAAGGGGCAGCCATTTTTAGGAGTCGAAGGGCTTTCGGGTGGTACTGCCGGTATCGATCGGTTAGCAGGTCCTCTATCACCTAGGTGGGACGGTAATTTGGCTCAAAAGTCAGTAATGGCTCCACTTCACACACTAAGCTTGATGATCGTTCCATTTGAATTGCAAGGCGTTTCAATGCATCCTTTTGAGGAATCATTACTCGAGGCAGAAGACAATGTGTTCGCCCAAACCTTAGGGACAAGCGGCTTACTATTTTTCGTCAACTTATTCTTTTGGTTATTATGGGTTAATATTTTACTGGGCTTCACAAATCTAATTCCAATGGTTCCATTTGATGGTGGGCACATGTTCAAAGATATGCTGCGAGGAATTCTCAATGGGGTAAAGAAAGTAGGTAAAAAATTAAAATTTTGGGATATTAATCCAATGTGGATAGAACATATCTCCAGCAAGGCGTCAAGCATATCGTCTTTGGCGCTACTAGGCATGATTGTATTTATCTTAGTAATTCCATACTTCTAATCAAGTAACTTTTCTTTTTAGTAACTCAGCTAGAATATCTCTTTTTGGCTGCTCATTATTTTGGTTGCTAGATTTTTTGATTGTTGCAGATAATTCAGTTGTACGTTTTTGTAGGGTGTCCAGAGAATCAACCTCGTGGCTAAATTTTGAACAAACCAGGGCAATAAACTCATTTAGCGGCAAACCATCATCCCAATTCAAGTATGGCTTACCATTTCTTGTCTTTGGTAGGCTTGGAATAAATGGTGCTAATTGTCTTAACTTGCTGTGTAATGTATCGGTTTCTACTCGGAAAATTCTCCAAGAATCACCTCTTACACCCTTTAGGCGTAAGGCATACAAAGGCAATAGAGAGGAACGATTTCCTTCATACACTAATGAATTATACTGATCTACAGTTCGTCCCGATAGGTATAGTTTATCTTTTTTAGATGATTTTACTTCTATTGGGAAACATAAATCACCCCTTAAAGCGAGTAGGTCACCAGAACCCTCGATTCCCGAACCAGCCGCTCTTACTACCAAAAAAGGCCGTTGTTCGACTAAGCGCATCTTGGTTTTTTCAATCTCATTACAAGATTTGATTATCGCTTCAACGCCTTTAGATAAGCCAGCGAGAACTTGACGAAGTTCTCTCTCATACTTACTGCTCACGGGTTAATATCAATGTCAAGCGCTTTTGATTACTTCGGTATAATTTGTTCAAATAATTTGACTTTTGTACGCTTACTAAAATTCGGTAGGTTTGTTGATGCCAAGGTGTTGCGTTGGCTATGGCGAGACTGGTAATCCGTACAGAAGATTTCCAATTGTCATTCAAGCTTATTGAAGTGTTGCGGTCAAGAAATCTAAAATTTGAGGTAATAGATAGCCGTACAGAGATAGTTAATCAATCAACAATATGGTTCTCCTCACCGGCTGAAATACTCGAGCAACCAGCAGTTGGCAGGTCAATACCGGTAAGTTTAGATAGCATAGAATCTGCAGTTTATTCGGCAATATTCTTGTTAAGAGGAATCGAAAAGTCGGTACTTCTGACCATTGGTATAGACCCGGGACCTTATCCGGGACTTGCTTGGTTAGTAGATGGGGCATTTATCGGAGTCTCTCAATTAGCATCGGTTGCTGAACTCGCTCCAGAAATAGAAAAATTGACTCAATCTTTAAATTTTCAAACTATGTTAATTCGGATTGGTGATGGTGCACCATTAATACGAGACCAGATAATTAATCTCTGTTTAGCCAAAAATTGGGTCATTGAACAAGTTAACGAAAGTAAGACATCAAGCGGTTTAGTTAGGAATAACCATGCTATTTCTGCGCTACGAATTGCGGCTAATAGTGGACAGAGAATATGGCAACAACGTGAATTAAGACCGAAGCATGGTGATGTAAAATACATTCAAACACAAAGTCGCAAAATGTCGAACGGTCACATTACCATAAGTAAACAACTCGCCTTACTTGTAGCAAAAGGCGAATTGACTATGCAAGCAGCAATTTTAGAGCAATCATCCTATTCTTCTGAGGAATGATCTGTTTCTAGTTCTGCTTGTTTTAGTTCAGGGGATGAGTCCATTATTTGCTTCAAGGCCATTTCTAAACCTAATGGCGCCAGTATAATTCCACCAATTACCATGGCGAGAAATACAAAAGATGAACCAGGTACATATTGTGTGCCAGGTGAATTAGGGCCACTCAGCATTAATTTGACAGTGCCTAGCCACGGTATTTCGCCACCCGCAACCCCTACCAACCATGCTTCTTGAACAGGTCCAGCAACTCCCGAGGTGCTGTGTACTCCAGAAGATCCATTCACTACTAAACCTCCTTGATCAACTGAGCATTGATTATTATCTCCAAGGGTGACAATGCCTGAATGTTTCGGCTGCCAATTCCAAACTACCAGATACGGTTCGACATTAGCATGGGTGAATCGTTTGCAATCATAATAACCTGCTTGCTGACCATCAAAATGAATCGTTATTGTTTCCACGTTGCTTACATTAGTGCCAGGAACAGACCATGTAAGGACACAGGTGCCAATCTCACCGTCAGTATCAACAACTCCCAAATCCCAAGTTCCGCCATCGGGACAATGGGCAGAATTGTTGGCATCTGTTGAAACGCTTCTATCTGGAGAAATGGTTTGACTTGCTTCTACACGTAAAATAGCCCGGTGAATAATTGGCGTCCCAGAATCACCATTTTTTTGATAAATTATGACATCACCATTCATTCCGTGCATTTCATAACCATAATTTTTGTTTGATTGGTCACTTGATTCTGCAAATGTAACGATTTTGTCATAGGGTCTGTCCATAACCAAAATCAAATCTCCAGCATCAATACTTCCTACTTCACCTGATTCTTCATGAATCATAGATGATGATTCAACAACTACAAGCGGCGGCATAGTCCCAGTATGTGCCCAAAGTCCCAGTACTAAGAACGATATCATTGCTACAGCTAATAGCATCTCTCTAAGGAGATTATTCAGCGGATGTTGGTCGGACAATGTTTACCCTCATTTTCTCTTTTTGAGGCCTCTACTTACCAGGAAGTCATCCCATGATTGTGCATGTCCTGCTCCAAGGGAGTTTGCCGCTTCATCTCCTTCGGATCTTCTTCTTTTAAGTTCCGAAGTTGATTCAATTTCCTTTAATTCAGCTAGGACATTGACATATCCTCTTAGGTTGAGGAATTCTGGTGTAGCCACTATCAATACAATGCTCGACAGTACAATCATGCCAATTGCGGCACCGGTTAATTCTCCCCAATCAGCATCGTTTTGCAAAAAGAGTAGTTGGTATGCACTAACCATTAGTAAAACGGCTGCAGCACCAAAGGCAGTTGCCGCAATCAATAGTTGTCTACCGTGTTGTTTTTCCCACATATTTCCAAATATCCCCATGTCCTCACCACTCCTTGCTACCTGCTCTTACTGTTTGAGTTCTTTGATGTTTTGATTTATCTTCATTACTACAAATAATCAAATGTAAGGGGTTGAAGGATATACCGCGGGGTGGGGAGAGTATGTCAAGTGTATTTTCCCTGCTTGATGAAAAACTGCAAAAAGAACTTGAAAAAAGGTCATGGCAACCTACTCCCATCCAAGAGTCTGCAATACCACAAATCATTGCTGGTGGCGACCGATTATTAATCGCTCCAACTGGATCAGGGAAGACTCTTTCAGCCATATTACCGGTAATAAATCGGTGTCTAGTAGAACAATGGGAGCCACTGTCAATCCTGTACGTCACTCCACTACGGGCTCTT
The DNA here is from genome assembly GCA_022425585.1 of Candidatus Poseidoniaceae archaeon. Next base: position 1,156 of record JAKMFF010000020.1, on the reverse strand, counting down.
AATCGAGATGTTGACCGAAGATTGCAAGAAATTGGGGAATCCGTTGGTTTGAGAGTTGGCCTTAGACATGGTGATACAACCCAAAGTGAACGAGCCAAACAAGTACGTAAACCACCAGATATTCTAATTACGACTCCTGAAACCTTCCAATTAATGTTTACCGGAAAAAATCTCCGCGAATTACTAAAAACGGTCAAAGCAATAATCATTGATGAGGTGCATGATTTAGCTGCAAGTGAGCGAGGTTGGCAATTATCTTTAGGGCTTTCCAGGCTGGAGACCCTATCGGGCAATAAGGTTCAAAGAATTGGATTGTCGGCTACTGTTGGTAATCCTGAACAAGTAGCAAAATGGCTGTCTAGTGACGGTGAAACAATTATTGAGACTGGTAAAAGAGTTACCGAAATTGTTGTAGAAACCGCTTTCCCAGAGACTATTGACGAAACTGGAGGAATTGAATATGCGATTCCTGCAAGAGCCCATGCTATTTTTCGTGACATTATTGAGATTATACGAAAAGATTCTCCATGTTTACTATTTGTTAACAGTCGAAGTGATGCTGAAACCATTGCTAATAGGTTACAAAAAATGGCTCCAGACCTAGAAATTGGTGTTCATCATGGTTCTTTAGCAACTGAAACAAGAGTCGAGATGGAAGACGGTCTACGGTCTGGTAAGGTGTCTGGATTAGTGTGTACTTCAAGTTTAGAACTGGGAATTGATATTGGCTTAATTAATCGAATAATCCAAATTAAGAGCCCTCGGTCAGTAGACCGATTACTACAACGCGTAGGTCGCGCAGATCACCGTTTGGGCGGTATTGGTCGAGGTAATATTTTTGCTTGGGATTGTGATGAATTATCAGAAGCGGCAGTAATTGCAGAAAGAGCCATGCGAGGTGAACTTGAACCCGTAATTTGGCGCAATACACCGCGTACAGTTGCGGTAAATCAATTGATTTTGATGGCGCATAGTTTCAAAGCCATTACTATTGATGAGGCGACCGAAATCATCGCAAAAGCGCCACAATTTGCCGGGTGGGAAAGAGCAGATACCATTGAAATTTTAGCTGTAATAGCCGACAATTGGCTGGTTAAATTAGTGACAGAGCCAAACGATGTTCCGTGGTATAGATTGCCTAAATCAATATACGAAG
>JAKMFF010000013.1 GCA_022425585.1 Candidatus Poseidoniaceae archaeon | reverse complement strand
ACACCGAAGATACTTTCAGGCCTGAGAGAATTACTCAAATGGCAAAAGGACAAGGCTTAGATCCTGACCAAGTTCTTGCTAGAATTCACGTAGCCAGAGCCTACAATTCTGCTCACCAAATGTTGCTAGTGGATGAAATAAAAAGAGTAGGGAAGGGTTTGAACGTCAAGATGATTATTGTAGATTCGTTAACCAGTCACTTCAGAGCAGAATTCATCGGTCGTGGAATGCTAGCCAACAGACAACAAAAATTGAATAAGCACTTGAAGGAACTAAAACAGTTGGCTGATATTAACAATGCTTTAGTTTTAGTGACCAACCAAGTTCACTCGAAACCCGATGCTATGTGGGGAGATCCAACAAAGCCAGTTGGCGGCCACGTTCTTGCACACGCAAGTACATTTAGACTATATTTGAGGAAAGCTAAGGGTGGCAGAAGAATAGCCAGACTAGTAGATTCACCAAACCTACCTGACGGCGAGTGCGTCTATCAGGTAACTGAAGAAGGACTCAAAGATTGAATTGGCAAAATCTCTAAGGTAGACAAATAGGCTATTTTAGTGGAAAATCAGTCGGCACCTTCAAAGATGCTTGGACAATCTTGCTATCATGCGCCATTTAATTGACCGCGTTTTAGAGTTAAGTGAAGAAGAGCAAGTTAGGGTGTCTCCAAGTGAAGTCCCTCCTGGCCAAGGTAACGAAGAAGAACTGAAGGCATTGCTAGAATCGCTACAACCACGTATCCGAGTCTATGGCGCCGGCGGTGCTGGGTGTAACGCAATTAGTCGATTAGCAGAAGAAGGTCTATTCGAAAGCAGTTACGTAACAGGTTATGCAATTAACACTGATGCTCAAGCTCTTTTGATGTCTCCATTAGAAGAAAAGATATTGATTGGCAGAACTGCTCGAGGTAGAGGGGCTGGAGGCGATCCAAGTAAAGGTGAAGCTGCTGCCTTAGAGTCTGAAATGGTACTTCGAAGAATTACCAATGATACACAACTTGCGATCATTACTGCTGGCATGGGTGGTGGCTCTGGTACTGGCGCTGCCGGCCACATTGCTAGATTAGCAAAGCAACAAGGTGCAATGACAATTGCCGTAGTTACTTATCCGTTTAAATCAGAAGGATCTCTTAGGAAACAAAACGCCGAATGGGGTTTGGAAAGACTAAGAGAGCATTGTGATACAATTTTGGTAATACCCAACGAACGCCTGCTGGAAATTGATGGTGTCAAAGATTTACCAATCGCTAGTGCGTTTAGAGTTGGTGATGAATTACTTGTTCGGTCAATTACCGGTGTAACTGAGCTTCTAACCACTGATGGCATGGTTAATCTTGACTTTGAGGATTTGAAGGCTGTTATCAAATCTGGTAGCGGTGTTGCCATGATTGGTCTTGGCGCTTCTTCGGCAACAAATAGAGCCGAAGAAGCCACTCTAGAAGCATTACATTCTCCGCTACTTGAGCTTGATACTACTGATGCTCGTGGTGCTCTAATCAATGTGGTTGGTGGGCCTAATTTGACATTGGGTGAAGCCGAAAAGTGTGCTCAGATAATTCAAGAACGAATATCACCTCATGCCAAGATAATTTGGGGGGCGGCTGTTGACCAAGACCTAGGTGATGAAATTAGAGTAATGCTTGTTCTAACTGGAGTGAAGAGCGAACAAATACATGGATCAAGCGAAAACCGTCAACTAAGAGCCCTTAGAAACAAAAGTATTGAATTTGTTAACTAATCCTTGACTACCTTAACCAATATGTAAAGCAAGACTAGTAACCCTAGTCCCAACATTACTTTGTCAAATACATCAAGTTCGTGATTAGCATTAGGTTGCTCAAATGTATTGTAATTTTCAAGCCCCGAAACGTATATTTTTATTTTGTTCCAACCATCTCCGGTAAATTCCCCATTACCGTTAACGGCATTGCCGTATAGTGTTAGGGCAGTTAATGAGGTATTATCTGCCGGTGATTGCCAAGTAAGATTCCAAACTCTTTGCTGGTTGCCAAGCTCTGTGTGCGTCCAGCCGTCACCGATTATTTGGCTCTTATTTGTCTCATTAAACGAAATGACCCCGGAGGATACAACCAGTCTAAAGCCGCCATGGGCCGAACTTGTATTTACATCGATTTCAGGATTATCAACAATTAATTGCAGAAAATAGGTTGTGTTTGATTCAAACTTATCTGGTAAGCCTACAATTTCCACAGAGGTCAAGTCATTTTCAGCCCCGTGACAAAGACATCCTTGCTCGCCAATATCTCCAACTCCATTGGGGAACCCATCCACGTTGTGGACTGGTAGTAGAATTAATAGTGCGAACAAGATAAGTATCGCAATTACCCTTGGCAATCTAGTACCCACGCTTTGCCCAAAATGTCACCACCTTTGACACTTATCATATTCTTACCAAATTAAAGTATCGTGATGCAAAACGCGACAGTGAGGAACATTATGTTAAGTATAATGAAATCACAAAACGGATTAATGTTCCAAGAAGAAGCCTTTGTTTTGCCCGACTCATTTGAGGAAGACGACATCGATATATTTGCTGAACTAGGCGTTGTCAACAACCGCCCTGCTGCCGTAAAATCGAGCCAAAATTTCCAAAGTGAAAACCTCGCTATATTGCTTGCAGAAGACGATGAATCAGAGCCTCAAGAGGATGTCCAGCAAATCAATACTGCACAAAATGAGACGGTTATTGAAACTCAAATGACTACCATTTCAGATGAAATAATCACCGAATTATTAGAAGTCTTAGTGAAGAAAGAGTTGCACTCTCTAGACCAAGATTCCATAATCAGTAAAATTCCTACTAAGGCTAAATTCAATTTAGAGACCGCCAGAGTAAGTAAGAGTGATGAGGAATTTGAATTGTCTGTAATAATCGAAGTTGACGGCTCAGGACCACTAAGACCATTCGCTAAAGTCCGCAGTGAAAATAACTCACTAATGATAGAGCCAGCGCCTAAAACTATCCCAAGTAGTTGGATCCCGCTATATGAGGCACTGCGTGATATGTTAGCAAAAGCAATGCAGGCACTTTCCTCAACAAACTTCACCATTAACAAAAATGTTTGAAGAGATATCTACCGTTGATTTGAACATATTTGATACTGTACAGTATTTCTCATGGCTCTTCTCAACCAACTTTCTAGCAAGTCTCTTTGGCGCATCGCCCTCAATGAAATAGTTCATTTCTATTGCGGTGAACACTTTTGGCGCTTCGGTTTTTCTTTGACCTGATAGTTCAATATAAATTCGTGATATTTTGCGATCTTTCAATCCGGTTTGAATATCCGCTAAGGAACATGCACCGATCATCTGCAACACTATTTGCACAGGTGTAGGACCATTATCCCAATCGATTTCTATACAATCTCCCGCTTCATTAAAACAATCGACTTTACTCTCACCTTTCCACTCAACGCGGCCGAACATGACACGCCTATGGGCGGTTCATTCTTGAAGGAAATGCCTCTCGGATGTATTGATTGGAATGACTGGAGAGACTATTACCCTTATCAACGGCTTGCTAAATGTGCCTGATAATCCTACTATACACTTTATTGAAGGCGATGGAATTGGTGTTGATATCAGTCCGGTGATGATGAAAGTCGTCGATGCTGCGGTCAGTAAAGCATATTCCGGTGAGAAACAAATTCACTGGAGTGAAGTGCTTGCCGGAGAAAAGGCATTCAATCAAACCGGTCAGTGGTTGCCTGAAGAAACACTAGACGCTATGAGGTCAGGATTAGTCTCTATCAAAGGACCACTGACAACACCTGTTGGCGGAGGAATTCGTTCACTCAACGTTGCGTTGCGACAAAAGTTGGACTTATTCGCTTGCGTAAGACCCGTTAGGTGGTATGACGGCACCCCTTCTCCAGTTAAAGCTCCACAAGATGTTGACATGATTATTTTCCGTGAAAACAGTGAAGATGTTTATGCTGGAATTGAATGGGAGGCGGGCACTAAAGGAGTTGCTAAGGTCATTGATTTCTTGCAAAATGAGATGGGCGTTGATAAGATTAGATTCCCCAATACCTCAGGGATCGGAATCAAACCGATTTCCCAAGAAGGAACTGCAAGAATCGTCCGGGCTGCGCTAAAATATGCTGTTGACAACGATAAGGATACGGTAACTCTAGTGCACAAAGGAAATATCATGAAATTCACTGAAGGTGGGTTTAGAGATTGGGGCTATGAATTAGCCAAGCAAGAATTTGGCGCTACTGAACTGGATGGCGGGCCTTGGTGTACAATGAAAAATCCACATACTGGCAATGAAATCATCATTAAAGACGTTATTGCTGATGCAATGTTACAACAGATTATCCTAAGACCAGCAGAGTATTCTGTACTGGCTACAATGAATCTTAACGGCGATTACATTTCCGATGCATTAGCTGCTCAAGTTGGTGGAATTGGTATTGCGCCTGGTGCTAACATCAATTATGATACAGGAATTGCTATTTTTGAAGCAACTCACGGAACTGCACCGAAGTATGCTGGACAGGATAAAGTAAACCCTGGAAGCGTAATATTGAGCGCTGAAATGATGCTAAGACACATGGGCTGGGCTGCTGCTGCGGACCTAATTGTCAAAGGAATGGAAGGCGCAATTTCGGCCAAGACTGTTACCTATGACTTTGAAAGGTTAATGGACGATGCAAAGTTGCTGAAGTGTAGCGAGTTTGGTGATGCAATCATCTCATACATGTGATGATTATGAGTGATATGACCGAAATTGAGCGTGAAGAATTAATTTCTACGGCAAAGGCCGCAATAAATGATGATCCTATTGCTTGGTTTGATGAATTATATGATTTGGCTAACAGAGATTCGTCAATGATTCCTTGGGCAAGAATGTCACCTAACCCGATAATGATGGATTGGGTAAAAGGAAATCACCCTGGTGGTAAAGCGTTAATTGTTGGTTGTGGACTTGGTGATGATGCCGTAGGTTTAGAAGAGCTTGGCTTTCAAGTAACCGCTTTTGATATTTCACAGCAATGCATTGATTGGTGTAGAGAACGGTTTCCTAAGTCCTCAGTAGATTGGCAAGTTGCTGATATCCTCGAGCCTCCACAGCAATGGCTAGAACAATTTGACTTGGTTGTTGAAATTCATATTTTGCAAGCAATACCAGATGGCGGAATAAGAGAACTTGCGGCTAAAAATTTACCAAAATTACTCGATAAAGACGGGTTTTTATTGTGCATTGGACGCTTAGATAACGGTGGACAAATGATACAATCACCCCCTTGGCCGCTGAAAGAAGTTTGGTTAAAAGACTCATTTCGCAGTCTAAAACTGCACGGCTTTACTCAATTTTCCTACCAAGAATCGATAGACGTTACAAGATATTATGCAGCATGGAGAAAATAAGTTTAGTTTAACCAAGAGTTTAGCATCTTACTATTC
>JAKMFF010000074.1 GCA_022425585.1 Candidatus Poseidoniaceae archaeon | reverse complement strand
GCCCATCACTTGTTACATATGTTTCACATTCAGTAAATGCTTCGGTATTTATCGAAACTTTTACTGCGCCACCGGCATTGCTCTTTCTAACATATCCAACTAAGTTGGTTTTGTTTTCTACATCATTCATCATATCTTTTGCTTGTTTATTTTTAGCCATTTTTACACATCCGCTGCTTGTGCAGCAAATTTACCAACCAAATCAAAGGTTATCAAAGTCTTGATAGGTCATTATGATGAAACCATTCTCCTTATACGGTCGCGTTGTTTGGTATGTTTATGCGAGCATTAGTGACTGGTGGTGCTGGGTTTATTGGGTCACATTTAATTGATGCTTTGATTACATCTGGTTACAAGGTTAGAGTTATCGATAATCTTTCCAGTGGTAAACTAGAATTCATAAAAACGCATATAGATAGTGGTAAACTAGAATTTCAAGAAGGCGATATGACTTCATTATCTGATGTTGAAGTTGCTACAAAAGGTATTGACTGTGTGTTTCATTTAGCGGCAAATCCTGATATTAGACTTGGAACAAGAGTTACCGATACCGACCTAAAACAAGGGACAATTGCCACATATAATTTACTAGAATCAATGAGAATAAACGGAGTGAAAAAAATAATTTTTGCATCATCTTCAGTTGTTTACGGTGAAGACGCACCATTACCAACCCCAGAAAGTTATGGCCCATGCCTACCAATTTCACTCTATGGGGCAAGTAAATTAGCATGTGAAGGCCTAATTACCAGTTGGGCTGGAACGTTTGATTTTCAGGCATGGATTTTCCGGTTTGCTAACATTATTGGAGAAAGAGGGACTCATGGGGTAATTTTTGATTTCATTCACAAACTAAAAAATGATCATTCTAGATTGGAAGTATTAGGAAATGGCCTGCAAGAAAAGTCTTACATGGAAGTAAAAGAGTGTGTAAACGCAATATTACATGTATATAATACTCAGGATAAGCAAATAAATTTGTTTAATTTAGCCAGTCATGATACCTGTTCGGTAAAAAGAATAGCTGAGATTGTAACAGAAGAAACAGGTTACAAGGATGCCAAAATAGAATACACTGGTGGCTCAAGAGGTTGGGCTGGAGATATACCACGAGCGAGACTCGGAATAGGAAAAATGCTTTCAACAGGTTATGCTGTGGAATATAATAGCGAGGATGCGGTAAGATATACTGCAAGGTCTCTAATAAATGAAATAGGATTGTGAAATGATGGACGGAAAACTCAGAAAAGATTGCCACGCCGGCGCAGTTGGAAGTGCAGCGCTATCAGTTACCTCGTTATTTTTCATTGCAATAATGATAATCGCATTTACTGCTAATCCAATTGCTATTGGAACTGATGTTGGAGAACGAGCCCCTGATATTGAGGGTAAAATGTATAATGGAACCGCTTGGACTGAATTTGATTTTGAAAGTCATTTTGACTTAACTTGGGAAGAAGGCAATATTTCGGGTCAGTGGGTGGCGATGATATTCATGGATACTGATTGTCCATACTGTCAACAGTCTGCTAGCAGCCAAACAGATTGGGCTAACACATACTCTGCTAACAATCCAAACTGGAATGGTCCGCATGTGAACTTTATCGCTAGTGCAACAGAATTAAATATTCAAGGTCATGATTCCAGTAGAGCAGAAATACAAGATTTTAGAGCAGATTATGGGCACAATTTCCCTTATGTTGATGATATTGACCAAGATAATATGGAAACATGGGGTATTCCAGGCACTCCTGCTTACTTCCTAATCCAACCAGATGGTATAGTTGCTTGGAATTCCGAAGACAATTCAAAGACTCTTGCGGGAGCCATTGAAGAACTTACACCTAAGGAAGGTGCTTAGATGCTAGATAATTTATTGATTGGAGCTTACTTGATTCCGACATTATTTGGCCTGTTTTTGCTCTCCCCAATGGGGCGCTCGACCGCAGATTCTTTGTCGAGCCGATTTGAAATTTTATCAACAGTGCGCGGGCAGATTACTGCAGGTCTGCAGATTATTACCTTCTTCGGCTTTGCAGTTTCAGCTCAAACGTTTTGGATATCTTCAAAAATTAGCGAAGGAGGAAATTTCTGCACATCATCAACAGTCTTCTCTTGCGATGACTTGTTGGGTAATAATGATCTGAATGTCGATCCGTTCTTTGGATTCTCATGGGGATTTATCGGCATGATTGTCAACGCTTTTCTGTTATTTATGGTACTGGTCATCAAGAACGATCCAAATGGGGAGTACACTCAACGCTTCATTCAGCTAGGTACCCTGATTACTGGAGCGGGAATTCTCGTTATATTGCTACTTGTTTCCTATGAGGTTGAAGAAGGTAAAATTTGTCTTTATTGCACCACAGCCCATATTGCAAACATTGCTGCATTAATCGGTTTCCTGCGACTTAGAAAACTACACGACGATAATGCAGCATGGAAAGCAACCTCGGCCAACTAATTGGTGATATTGTGAACTCTGAAACCAGGATTTGGTCGATAATTACCACTTTATCTTTAGCAGTATTATTGATTTTATTAGCCCAACAATATGGCGGTGACTTGTTTAGCCAATCTGCGGATGAATCTTCAGAGAATGATGAAATTATACTAGCTAGCACCGCTGATGACCCAGATCCTATTGCCCAAAACTGTCTAGACCATTCTGGTTTAGCAAGACACGACCATTCAAATCTCAACATATACATCAATGGAGTTGAAAATGCCATTCCATCTTCAATTGGCATCAACACAGAAGTTTGTAACCAAGAAGGTGGCAATATGCATGCAGTCCATACTCATGACGCTTCAGGTAGGCTACACATTGAATCAAATGAAGACATCGATATTCCAATTGGCGTTTTTTTTGATATCTGGGGTGTTCATTTCAACGAAACCGGCATTTTTGATTATCGAGTAAACTCAACCCATGAATTGATCATGACCATTGATGGAGTTGCAAACTACGACTTTGATGATTATCTACTAATTGACGGCAAAGAGATTGCTGTTGTCTATCAAGAACGTGCTGTTTAAGGAACAAACATCCCTTCAAACAAGGCAGCATCGGTATTTCCAGAGGTTTGTTTCATCTTAACTACTGTAATGTCTATGCTTTCAACAGATGTACTGTACATCCTTCTGACCTCATGAAGTAGGCTTCTTTGAGCATCTTGCAAATCCTCGCCATATAATACAGTCATGTGATGAAATTTTTCTTTGTTGACTACAGCGATATATTCGACATACCATTCTTTTAGAGGTTCATCCTCTTGCCACGAAACATCTTCCCATGATTCTTCCATGTTAATACATGGTCACGGTAGGTTATCAAGTATTTGGTCAGTTGTTCGCCATTTATACCGGTAAACGGTAATA
>JAKMFF010000001.1 GCA_022425585.1 Candidatus Poseidoniaceae archaeon | reverse complement strand
TGCAATACATCATCACCGACTTTGGCTGCCATCATAGCCTCTAACATCGCCTTTGTCGGCTGTGTTACCGTGTCACTTCTCATGTCAATTCGGTCAGAATTGTACTCGCGCATGAGCCCACCAAGTTGCCATCATTGATGAATTAGGCGGAAAATTACAGTAGTTTTAGATGCCCGGTTAATTGGGTAAGTTCGTCGTCTTGGGCTGGTCCAAAAGCAATTACTGTTAATGAACCACTTGGGATTTGTGTCTTTCCAGCATCGTTAACACGAACGGTTTGGATACCTAGTTTTATGGCATCTTGTTCTAATTTCAATAATTCATCTTGAGTGGTTTTTACACAGACTTTCTTTTGTCCTGATGTCAACCAAGCGTCAAGTAAATTAGGCTTGCTAGCACCCATTTTTAATGTTGCAGATACCGATGCATGGCCTGATTGAGCGGCAATTTTACCTTTACCCATCTTTAGGTCATGATTAATCACTAATACCAACTTAAACGAGCCATTTGGTACAGAATCTGAACTTTTTGGTGCGGTAAGTCGATGGATAAATGAACGCAGCCCCATTGATGTCACCTGCCTAATATGGCTTTAAATCGCCAACTAGTAAATCGATGATTCGTCTGGGAGCGGGGCCAATTCCAAGCACCGTAATTGTACCTGGTGGGATTTCTGTATGTCCTGCATCTTTCACTAAATTGGTAATAATCCCGGCTGATTTTGCCTGCCCCATCAGCATTCGTAGTGATTCCTCATCTTTTACCGATAAGCAAATTTTTCTAGCCCCACCATTATTCCACCGCTCGAGTATTCTCGCTTCGCTTTTCTTGGCTTGTAGTGAACACGATACTGCGGCATGAGAACATTGAACAGCAAGCTTACCCGCAGATAATTTGAGGTCTTTTCGAACAACCAATGCCATGGAAGGCCCATCATGATCCGATAACATATCCATCGACTACTGTTTGTTCTATCTCTTCCATAGATTGGTATTGAGTTATTACATCGGAGAACCAAATTCCAAACCATGCTGCCATCGTAACATTGCCCAATGCATGAACTACGTCATAGGGGATGCCGTTGATTAGATAGGCCATAAATTCGCCAGCGTTTACTGTACCAATTACGCTCATTGAAGCAATAAAGTCGAACAAAAAGGCGGAGGCAATACCCAAGAAGTATAGCTTGCCGAGTTGTAATTTATTATCGATAATTAGTTTGGATTGGGCCCCAATTATTGCCACCGTTGACCACCCTATCGCTTGGTAGATAGTCCAAATACCATCGCCAAGAATAAAGTTAGAGATCATAGTAACTAGCACAGCAAATGCTACACCTCGTCTTGCACCAAGCTGCGCGCCAATAATCAAACATGCTACGGTTACCGGTTGAATATTGGGTAGCGGCGACATAAGTATCCTTGCCAGAGAAATGCCAAAGATTAGAGTAACAAAGGTAAGAATATTACAGATTCTTTTCATGTCTGGAGATGCTAACATCCAAAATGCCAGCCCTAACAAAACAATGTCAATGACCAATCCGGCAACGGGTCCAAGGACGGGGCCGTGCACTCCATAGGACTGGAACATATACAGGCCTAGCAGTTGGATGACTTGAGCATTACCTAAACTAGAGTTGTTTCCAAACCACTACTGCATTGGAATCAAGTGATTGATACTCTGCTGATACCACGCCTGCTTGTCCGTTGACATAATACTCCCATCCTTCACCTGATTTCCCATCAATGCTTACTACATGTTTTCCGAAACTGGTATCAGAGATTTCAAGCTCAATACCCAGTTCGCTAGTTACATGTTTGGTTAATTGAAGTACGTCATCATGGCTTACATGACCGCCAGATTCGATGAGCTCATCCTTAAATTCAAACACCACAACTTGCGTACCCAGCCAGTCGTCTGGCCAATTTTCCGACCAAACATCATTCGGGTCGCTGTCTTCTTGGTCGTTAACAAGATCAGCCCAAGCGCTGACTATATCTCCAAGACTAAAGTAGACCAATATTGTAATGAACAAAATAAAGAATTTGAATGCCGATTGAAATCGCTCTCTTAGAAGTTGGATGCCAGTCGTTGAAATTATAATCAAAGCCAGTAGCATAGCAATGATGGTTGTCCAATCCGAATCTGCGCTGCTTGATTCAGGGAGTAGGACATAATCAGTTGATAAAAACTTGAGGTTTGCATTATCATTCACCACCAGAAGTTGCTTTTGCCCGTTAACCTCTTGTCCTGCTAGCCCTGCTGTTCCGTACCAATCGTCCGCAAAATTTAGCGTATGGAGAAGATACAATTCTCCTTCGTCTGAAATTGTGAAGACGCCGTACCCACCCTCCTGAGAATTATGCGGTAGGACAATATAGTCATCAAAAATTATTGAAACCTCACCATTAGATCTGAAAGGGACTTGGTTAATGACCTGACAATTTTCCAAGCAGTCAATCAGTGACACATAACTAGAATCAGCAGTAATTACGTATTGATTCATTGTCTCAGGCATAGCTGGAGACGGGCCCAGTTTTGCTACGGTAGTTGACTCACCTGTTGTAGTGTCTAGCAAATGAAGTTCGCTTTCTGTAGGCAATTGCAAATGAATTAGTAAATTGTCATCATCAATAATCAAAGGCTGGTGACGAATTTTCCCTTCCCCAATAGAGTATGAATTTACAGATTGGTTAGCGGACACATGCCACAGAGTTCCCGACTCATCACCAATCCAATACTCCCCATCCAGCGCAGTTGGACTATTTCTCCAGCCTAAGCCTAGTTGTTGAGAAAATTCTAGTTCGCCATCTAAACACAGTTTGTCAATTCCAGTTCTTGTTGGAATTATTACCGAGTCCACATCTAATGTTGCTGCACCGGTTATCCCCCAACTTAGAAACTCTGTACTATGTTGCCAGATGACATTACCGTTTATCGGGTTTAATGCTTGAAAAAGTCCGTCTGACCAACCTATTAGGAGCATGTCTGGCCAATTACCACATTCTCCATTTCCAGCACTAACAGATACTATTGGCGCCATATCTTGTTTTGTGGAGTTGGGATTGGTCATTTTCCATTGCTCATTGCCAGAAAAATCCAGAGAATATATTGTTGGTATGCCGTTGTCGATTGTTGAAGATGAGGTCCTTACGTAAATTGACTGATCGACAATAATCGGCTTAGTTGAAACATAAACTGCTTCGAAATCTATATTCCATTGCTGGGTCAGGTCGCTTGTCCAATTGGTATCATTTGATTCTGCGGCACTAATAGGGGCTAATAAGAATAGTAAAACAGCAAAAAATGTGGCAATTATTCGCATTTTATTCACTTAGTTGCATCCATGATTGCTTGTTTTAGCAGAGCGCTGACTGCTTTACCATCTGCTGCGCCAGCCTTTTGCATAACCACTCCCATAAGAGGACCTATCGCACCCATGCCCCGCTCTTTTACAAAATCAATTCGCTCGAGAACTACGGCGTCTATTACTGATTGTAAAGAAGATGTATCCGCTGGTTTCAACCCGTTTTGTTCGGCAAAGGATTGGATTTCTGCCATGGTCGCGCCACTATTAGCAAAATTTGTAATTACGTCATTAATTGCTTCGCGGGTGAGTTCTCCTTGTTCTTTTGCTAATAATACCAAACTGGAAAGAGCGGGGTCAACTTCATCATTTTCCAACAAGACTGTCGCCCAACCCTTTGCTGGTAAATCATTTTGATAATCTACAAAACTATCATCTAATTCCCTAGCGAGAAGTTGTTCGCATTGATCGCCTGAAATATCATATTTGCTCAATCTATCTTGCCTCTCTACGTCGGTCATAGGCATATTTTCTAGGATACTTTGCCACATAGAACTGCTTACTGAAGTGGTTGGAATATCTGTTTCAGGGTACATTCGCGCCCCGCTTGGAAGAGGGCGCATTGGTGCGGTTGTACCGTCTTCTGGAGAGCCTTTCTTGACCACCACGTTGCGAACTTCTTGGGGGATTCTATGCCATGCAGCTCGGGCTCTTAGTAAAACGCTTTCAAGGGCTAAATCTGCTTGCCATCTAGGTGCTAAACACAATACAAAAGCGTCACTATCAGATAGGTTTAGTAGGTTACGCACTCCGTTGACGTGGCTGGATTCGATGCCGTAAGCCGGTAATTCATCAGAATGGAATACGCCTTTGACACCGGCTAATTTTGCTGCGCCGGCTAATTCTCTGCCAAGTCTTGGCAATTGAGAACCTTCTAGGTCTGATTGTTTTGCACCAATAAGCCCGTCAAGGCCGGGTAACGGTAGAGCAATCATTTGCGAGCCGCTGCTTAACCCGGTTATCACCATCTTTGATTCGCAACCGGAAAATAATTCGCTTACGTCGGCTAGGTTAAGTGGTAATTGTTTGGCGATTTCTTGGCTAACTTCTGTCTCAACTGCTGCATCATCCAGTCTTCTATCTGGTGGCAAGGCAGGCAATGAAAATTTGTTACGAAGAGTATTTGCCAAGCGGTAAAAGTGTAACTGGCGAGCCATTTCTAGTCTAATTATTCTCGGAATCCAATTTAGATCTTGACAGCCTTTTATCTCAATTCTATCACCGCAGGCTAACGATACGTTGAGATCTTGTCTGATGCTACCAAGTCCTCTGCGCACCCTCCTGGTTTGTCTAAGTGTTCTTCCAAGGGCAATTGAGGTCTCCTTTGCATGGTTTGGAGTCTTGACATCAGGCTCAGTTGCGATTTCAATCAGCGGAAGACCAAGTCGGTCTAGGTTGTAGATTACGCATTCTCCAGTATCCGTTTGAAAGGTGTCCAATTTTCTCGCACTATCTTCTTCCAACAATAACACAGATATCCCTACAGGGCCGGTTTCTGTTTGCAGTTCGCCGCCTGTTGATACAAGTGTTGTTCTTTGAAAACCGCTAGTATTTGACCCATCTACTACTGTCTTACGCATTGTCTGCAATAAGGAGACTGGTTTGGCTTCAAGTAAAGCCGCAGTAGTCAAAGCAATATCCAATGCTTCGTTATCATGACTAAGTGGTGGCTGTTCGTCAAGTTCGATTAATCCTGAGTTGGGTGATTGGACATATTCAAAAGATCGGTTTCTTTTGGTTTCAAACCTCGCTGCAATATCAATGCGGCCGCCTTCTCCACGGGCCGCCCGTAGTTTTCTTGAAAATCTAGGCCAATTTGCAGGGAGGCTTTCCATCGTGACATCATACAAATCACCTGGCTGCCTTGAATGCAATTTTCCAGTGGCCAATTGTTGGTGAACCTCTATGCCACACATAAACCCTAATTGTTGAGGATTTAGATTACTAGCATCTGCCACATCACCTTCAGGTTCGGTGGTATGTGGCTCCGCCATACCAATCCCAGTAGTTCATCATTCAAGATAGCAACGATTGATTATTCACAACTTTTGAATTGATTCATAACCACGAGGCCTCATTAAGCGGCCTTCTCTAATCATCTTTTCAATCATATCTTCAACCTTAGTTCGATCGATATTATGGCTTTGAGCCTCATTGAATATATCGATTAGGCTTGCCACTTTGATGTTGTCAGTTGAAGCAGCTTGTAAATCTCCAATTATATCTAGTAATATTCTTTCACTGTTTCTAGCACCTGCTTTCTTTCCAGTATGCAATGCTGTTTCGTCGAAATTTTCGCCCATCAATTCATTTCGCCAAGTTCTAGTCAAGCGAATTGCCCTCTCAACGTCCTCAACTGTAGCTATATCGGCAAGACGAATTCTAGCGCTCGCTTCAGCCATTCTAGCAACGGCTTCCAAAGATCTTGCGGTAATTGACACACTATCTGATGATTCTCCGCCTTTCTTCCTAGTTTCAACATAAAAGGCAACAATTCTATTCCTTGCTTCCTCTTCCAGTTTGGGATGAATACTTCGCTTTGAATAAGCAATATATTTTCTGATTAAGTCTTTTGAAAGAATTTCATCGCCCTCTTGAGATTTCTTCATTCCGGCTGAGGATTTCTTTGATGGGTCTGGAGCACTGCCCTGATTAACTAATAATTCACTAGTTCCAAGTAACCTATTGTTAATGATGTGGCGGGCAATTTTTGCGTCTTTTTCTTGTTCGGCAATATCGGTAAGCAGCCAGATTATATCAAATCGAGAAACTAATGGAGGTGCTAAATTTATTTGCGCAGTGAATGGAATGTCGGAAACTGGTTCAAATTTACCACTTTTAGGGTTGGCTGCTGCAAGTACTGCACACCTAGTTCGCAAACTGGCATTTATTCCCGCCTTAGAAATTGAAATGGTTTGTTGCTCCATAGCTTCGTGCATACTCGACCTATCAGTTTCATTCATTTTGTCGAATTCGTCAATTGCTGCAAGGCCAAGGTCAGCTAGAACAAGTGCACCAGCCTCTAGAGTCCACCTACCATCGGCGGCAGAATCCTGCACAGCAGCGGCAGTCAAACCTGCTGCAGATGCGGATTGCCCGGAAGTAAACTGGCCTCGTGGAGAAATCTTTGACATATAGTCAAGCAGTTGTGATTTCGCAACACCAGGGTCCCCCATCAGCAGAATATGGATATCTCCGCGGTTTCTAGTGCCATCTGGATTTAGTCTGGCGACTCCGCCGAATAATTGTAGCATCAATGATTCCTTAACTCTAGACATCCCAAAGATAGATGGTGCAATGCTCTGGCTGAATAGGTCATAAATGTCTGAGCGACTGGCTAATTCCTTTATCTCTAGTTCTTCATCTTCGGTTATTGAAATCTCTTCAAGCGGGAC
Organism: Candidatus Poseidoniaceae archaeon; assembly: GCA_022425585.1. The sequence continues at coordinate 6,731 of JAKMFF010000001.1, read as the reverse complement.
GTTTTGTCGCTCCAAAGAATGAATTCGAAGGAATATATCGAATACTGGAGTATCTTTACCACCCTTGCGTTGTGAACGGATAAATAGCACACCGTTAGCCTTTACTCGATCACCTGGATTTAATTTTCCAGCAATATCATGTTCACCTATGCAAATAATTCGTTCAGGTTGAATGCCTCCTTTCAACTGTTCTGGAGATTCTTGTAATTCAATAAATTGAGAATTGATTAGTATCGATTCATCTTCCTGTAATATGAATCTAGTCTGGCGTTTTGGACGGCCGCATCCGCCATCGATCTGTGAACATTCGATTGGTTCGACCAATTCTTGTTCATTTGGTTGCTTTACATCGGTAACATGACCACAAGATCCACACAAGAATGATGCGGAGTAAATCCTTGGTCTAACTCCAGAAATCTTAGTGGCAATCGCGTCAATCGACAGCATCATGCTGATATCATCGGCTCTAAGTTGTGAAACCGTTCTAACTTGATCACTTGGTAAGTGGACGATTCTGACAAAGGGGTACATCGAGGTGTGCCCTTCGTCTTGTAAAAATTGCCTTAGTGCTTGATTAGCTGCCTGGAAATGCAAATCCGGCTTGGCGATTATGTTTTGAGCAAAATCGTCATCAAAACCTTCGATAAGCCGATAAGAAACCTCAAGGGATTGCTCATCTGGCCACTTTTGAGCAAGATTGTGCACGGCTTCTGCGTACAGGTCTTGAATCATCGACGTCCATCTTGCCGCCAAATCAAACTCTTGCAACATTGATAGCACCTTTTCTTGTCTGGGTAGACTGTCATTCTATTCGTCGAGGGTATATGATTACTTCTGTAGATTCTTACTACCCCTGCGTTTCCACTGGAAAGTTAGTGGGTTCTGTAGCCGCTTTACTGCCAAAAAACCAGTGTCCATTGTAATTATGCGGAACCGTTTAACAAATCAGTAATGACCCTGTAGCCCTATCATGCCCGAACATAATTTCGCCCCTACAATGGGTCTGCTTGAGCGGTTTTCATTTCACTCACCATTGCTCGCTAATTCACTAGGTGACCCGCTTACAAGAGAGGTCTTGGTTCATATTCCAGTACAAGGGCTAGAGGCTATTAACCAGGGGGAGCGTTTACCGGTAATGATTTACCTTGCACCATTCACTTCGTCTGGACTAGCCAGAGCTGGTTGGAGAGCCTTTTCAGAGACGCTTCCTCAACGACATGAAAGATTAGTCAATGATGGATTGATGAGGCCGACAATACTGGTTATGCCTGATTGTTTTACCTCTCTTGGAGGTAACCAGTTTGTTGATTCCCCTATCCTAGGACAATGGAGTTCTTGGCTCAATGGTCCTTTGAAACAAGAACTTTCTCAAAGATACATGACCAATGGGAAATTCGCGTTATTCGGCAAATCTTCTGGCGGCTATGGTGCACTACACAATGCACTACACAACCCTGGCCAATGGCATGCGATAGCGTCACATTCTGGTGACGCTGGTTTTGAAAATCTATACCAGGCTGATTTTCATAAAACTGCGACTCAGATTAACCGGGTTGGCGGTTTAGAAAATTTCTTGAATCACGTAAAAGGTTGCAGCAAGTTAAGTGGCGATGATTTCCATGCATTGATGATTTGTGCAATGTCTGCCTCATATGGTAAGACTGCTGAATTGACGTTGCCGTTTGACCTAACGACTTGTTCTGTAGACTTAGAACTCTGGAATAATTGGCTAGAGTATGACCCTGTTGAATCAGTCAAGATGAATCATAATTCATTATCGTCGCTAGAACTGTTGTTTATTGATTGCGGAGATGCTGATCAATATGGCATACAATATGGCAGTAGAGTATTTGTTGAATTACTAGGCAAATATGGCGTTAAACACCACTGGGAAGAGTTCCAAGGTACGCATTCTGGCATTGATTATCGGTTGGATACCAGTATGCCTCTGCTTGCTAAGGCACTCTACTCTTGAGCCGGTTTATTCATTGCCTGCCTGTTGCTGGGAGTACTATGACAGATAAGATGGATTACGCCAGTGCTGGCGTCGACATTGACTTAGAGGGCTCAGCAGTAGCATCTCTAATCTCCTCATTAGGAAAATCTGTCAGACCTACAGGGACTCCAGGTGCGCCGGTAGATTTGCCAGGCGGGTTTGGTGGCTTGATTGAATTCGGCGATAATTTACTTGCCTTAGCTACAGATGGAGTTGGGAGCAAGTTGCAAATTGCCTCCTTACTAAACCAATGGGCTGGTGTAGGAATTGATTGTATGGCAATGAATGTCAATGATTTGTTGTGTGTTGGCGCTGAGCCAATTGCTTTTGTCGACTATGTTGCTGTGCCTAAACCAGACCCCGAAGTACATGCTGCACTTGGAGCATCTCTTGCCGAAGCTTGTAGATTGGCTAGAGTTACCTTAGCGGGTGGAGAAACTGCATCATTACCAGGAATTGTCACTGAACTTGACTTATCTGGTACTGCCCTTGGATATCTGAAAAAGAATGAAGCAATTACTGGAGAGAATCTCCAAGCGGGCGATGTGTTGATTGGTCTGCCGTCCTCGGGCATTCACTCAAATGGATATTCATTGGTAAGACGAATTATTGATCATTCGGGATTTTCATATCATGATTCGGCCCCGTTTGAAACCGCATCTAATGGTAGAGAAATATTACGATTTGTCGAAAATGAGCGGGTTACGCTAGGAGAGGTTTTTCTTAATCCTACCAAAATATACTGTGACCCAGTTGTTGATTTGATTAAATTAGCGCAGTCAGCAGAATCTCCTTTCACTGTTAATGATATACATGGCATATGTCACGTCACTGGTGGTGGTTTGTCGAATCTTTTGAGATTACATAAGACACTTGGTTGGGAAATTGATGACCCGTTGCCTGTGCATCCTGAATTCAAATGGTTGGCAAAGACTGGAGGTGTTGATACTTGGGAGATGTATCGTACATTCAACATGGGTTGCGGTATGATAATCGCAGTAGATGCAAAGCATGCTGTAGAAATGACCAACTGGTTATCAGAAAAGATGAGCGGTGTTCAAGTTATTGGCAAAGTAACTGACAATGGACATAAGGTGGTCCATCTAAGTGCTGATGTCGAATTTACTCATTACTAAAGTGAGTTATTTCACTTTAATGCTGTTTTAATTTCGCCGTTAAGGTTGGTGAATCTATTAGATAACTCATCCATTGCAAGATTAAATGCAGTCTCAGGACTCATACTTCCATCAGTCTCGTACGATAAAATGTAGCTTCCTTCCATGTCTTCCATGGTTATTGCATTAGCGAAATCTGCATCTCTGCCTGTTCCAGGTCCTACTTGGTGTAGGGCTCTTTCAAGATCGATAACTGTATTAATGTCATCAATTTTCTTGTCCTTGCCAAACAATTTTGCATCGATATCACGACCGTCACTAGTCTTCAGATTCAAAGCAAATAGCACATCTGCTTTCTTAGCATTGTTAAGTTTAGCAACTCTGCGAACCGTAAAACCAATTCCTGCTGCAGGAGACCACTTTTGATGAGACGAGCCTCTGCCAAGGGTAGCAAAGGCGTATAATTCCAAGTATTGTCCTTTTGACAAGATGGTAAGTGGAATTTTTCTATGTTCTTCTTTGATATCAAACATTGGGTCAGAAATCGTTGTTAAATCTCCAGCGTAAACCGTGATGTGTTCTTCTTCAGCGTCAGCTGCAGGGCCTTGGATATTGAGTGAGTATAATACCTGACAGGTTGGGCAACCTTTCTCTGATTCAACTAGGTCTATACAGATGCTACATGTATCGAATGGCTGTAAATCTTCATCGGGAAAAGTTGGAATTGGGATCATTGCAAGTCTGTGAGCAAGTACTTCATCTGGCAGTACGTTAACCGATTCTAGAATCTCTCCATTTGTCTCAACTACTCCCTGGCTAAAGTTGACTCTATTAATTGCCAACTTAGGCACATCTGAAATCAATGCTCGACGAATTGCATTCACTTGAGATGCATCGGTCTCGCTAATTGAGATCCTAATCGAGTTGTTTCTTGGCCATCCTGATACGACTTCTGCTTTCACTATATCACCTCTAAATCAAACTCTTCTACCACGACGGCCGCCTTTCTTCTTGGTTCCATCGTGGGCTATTGGAGTTACGTCTTCAATTCTTGTAATTGTCATTCCAGCACGAGTCAAAGCTCTGATTGCTGCTTGTGCACCGGGCCCGGTATTATTTGACAAGTTGCCACCAGGTGCTCGGTATTTGACAATTAGTTGTGTGAATTCTTTGTCTTTTAATGCGTCAGCTAATTTTTCTGCCGCTCTAGTAGCGGCAAATTGCCCACCACTGTCTTTTGAAGATTTTACCATTTGGCCACCTGAGCAGGTGGTGATTGTTTCAGCACCGGTTAAATCGGTAGCCGTCATTAGAATGTTATTGTAGGAACTAAAGATGTTGACAATTGCTCTGCGAGTCATCACTCATCGCCTCCTTTTTCCACTGATGGTGCTGCTTCAGCTGCCGCTTTTACTTCAGCAGCAAACTCTGGAGTTGCTTCTGGGTCGACTTCGTCTACCGCATATTCTGCTTTCTCTCTTCGACCTTCAATTGCCTTTCTGATTGCGTGTTCAGGATTGTTAAGTTCGCTACTAGAGTGATACTTGATGTGTTCTTCTTCGTCTCTAGAAACTGGGTATGATGGAATGGTTACCTTTTGTTCTCCGATGCAAATTAGTCCATGGATTACTAGTTGTCTTGCTTGCTTCATAGTGGTTGCAAGTCCTTTGTAGTATACTTGAGCTTGTAGTCTTCGGTTTAGGATATCTTCGGTGCCCAAAGATAAGATGTCGTCCAGCGATGCATCAGATTGAATTAGACCCTTATTGTTGAGGGAGCGAAGTAGATCTTCCATCTCTTTCTTGCCGTGCCCTTCACTTGTATCAACCATACCAATCAAGCGCATTGCTTGTCTTCGATGGCGTCTTAATTGAGATTTGGCCTTCCAGATTTCACGCATGTTCTTAAGCCCGTGCTGGGCTTTAATTGCGTGTTCTTCTTCTATTCTTGCAGCCTTCCATGGATGTGAAGGCGTGTCAAACTTTGGTCTCGAAAACTTTGGCTCTCCCATGTTAAATCCCTCACTTCTTCTTGCTTACACCAAGTGTTAGGCCGCCACGGCCGTTCGAACGTCCTCGCTGACCACGTACTTTGTTGCCGCTAGCGTGTCTTACACCACGGTAACATTTGATAGAACGTAGTCTGGTAATATCGTCTTTGAGTGTTAACGAAACTTGTTGTCCAGTGAGGTGGATTTCGTCCCCTGTTTCTAAGTCTCTTTGGCGGTTGAGCATCCATAGCGGAACCGATTCATTGTAGCCTTCAATTGCTACACGGAGTTTTTCTTGGTCTTCAACTGACAAATGTCCGGCAAGCGCAAAGGCGCTAAAGCCGGTATTTCGGCAAATTTGATTGGCGGTTCTTGCACCTACTCCTTTGACAGCAGTTAGCGCTGTAGCCAGCGGTTTTAGACCATCGATATCGGTATCTGCCATACGAAGTATGTAAGAAAAATCTTCACCTAAGTCTTCGGTTTTCGATTGTGCCATTTTGATTCACCTTGATGCTTACACATAGTGTCAAGCAAGTTCCCGACCAACCTCCCATATATCAAGACCGCGATACGGAGGTAGGTTTTTGAAATTCGAAATAATGACAATTTCAAGAAAATTACGAGGTTATACACAGCAAAAATGTTGCATGATTTGGTCGCTTGAGCAGAAAGGCTTCTCTTGACCCGTGTCGCTTGGCTAACTGCCGATCAAAAGAACCCTGAAGTTTGGGATGTAATTCCGGCGGAAGATTAGCTCTTATCGTTAGTTTCTTGATGTCGTTGGTTAAGCAAATTTCAACAAAGGAGTCAACCGTTTCCAAGGTTAAATCACGGTGAATTAGGTCAACGATTTTGCCGGTGCATTGGACTAGGATTTCACTCCCTAGCGGAATGTTATTGAGTTTTTTTGCATGATATATTGTCGGTCTTCTGCCAGTAACCGTCGCCCATGCGTATTCTTCACCAATGTTTAGCGATTCAAGCCAATCTTCTGCCATACCTGATTCAACTAAAGCAGAGTCTATGATTGAGACGAATTCGCCTCTTTTTGGAACCCTGTCGTTGACTATCAGTTGTTTTTTTTCAAGTTGCAGTGGTTGCCCGCCTAACATCTCATATGGTGGCTGCTTGGGGTCTGGCGGGATTCTGACAAATCGTCGAGAAATTCCCGGCTCGGCAATAGGCCCTATCCAAAGAGCAAGTCGGTCTACCCTCCCCCTGCCCCTTGAAGTCCAGGCCCATGTTTTGTTAGAATTTGGCCAGAACTGTTCAACAAGTGATTCTACCTCAAGCATTTGTTCATTTGAAAGCCGCGGGGATAGATCCAGTAAAATTGGCGGCCCGTTTGGACTAGTAAGAAGATAATCTTGCCATCCTGCGAACACATCTTGTAACTTTGGGGCCATTTCACTGAGTGAATGTTCTCTACTATTGCGTGGACGGGCAGGGTCTAGGTGTAGAAAAGCAATCTTTAGTTCGGTATTGTTCTGGCCCAGTAGATTAATTATTTCTTCACCCTTAGTGCCATCACCAGCGATTATTTTGCTATTTTTTAGACGTTCGATTGAAGCATCGCCTCGCTCAGTAAAGATGGTTCGAAAATTTACAGCACTTGCTCTGGCTCGCT
>JAKMFF010000308.1 GCA_022425585.1 Candidatus Poseidoniaceae archaeon | reverse complement strand
ATTGAATCTCTTCCATCTTGGCGATAGTCGATTGTTCTGTCATTAACATACATACTGACAAATTTTTTGTTCGTGGCGTCATCTATGCCTCGACCCCATTTCTTGGCAAATTCCAATGCCTCATCTGGATTTTCAATCGCATATTCAATACTCATCTTGGTATACAGGGTGATGTCTTTCATCATTTTGTCTCCAAGATCCTTCCTAACAACATTCCCACCCAGAGGCATTGGGTAGTTATCAGTCGTACTATTCCACCACTTGCCAACGTCAATTAGAACATCTAGATCATGGTCGACATAAGTCAATTGTCCCTCATGAATAATTAATCCAGAAAGGTAGGTTCCGTCAAGTATACGAGGTATTATTTCGTCAAACGGAACAACTGCCACATTTACATCGCCCCAAGCTAACCTCAGACCAAGGTAAGCGCTAGTTTTCATTCCAGGCACAGCAATGGTTGAATTTTTAGCATCCTCCATCGAAACTCCAGCCTTTGCTACTACCATCGGCCCGTAACCTTCGCCCATTGATGCCCCACAATTCATGAGGCTGTAATGATGTGAAATTTCTGGAAATGCATGAATGGAGACTGCAGAAACTTCTAATTCCTGATTCATTGCACGGTGATTCAATGTTTCTATATCTTGCAATTCATGAACAAATTTGTACCCTGGGGTGGCGAATTTTCCGTTGGTCATTGCATGAAACATAAAAGCATCATCTGGGTCGGGGGAGTGCCCGATTCTAACCAAATAATCGCCGTTCTCATCTTGGTCTAATATGCTCTGCATACCACTCCCAAAATCAAGTCCTTCAATAACCATCCGTTTGAAGACAATAACAAACCATCAAAATCGTGTAATAAAATTATCTTTCGGCTATATGTTCAAGTAGTTCAAAAATTAGCAATAATTGAATCCGATGAAACCTAGGTATTTTAGCGCAATAATATGCACTTTACTCATTTCATTAATGGCACCATGCGTATCATCTAATTCTTCTGGCATCAATTTTATCGGAGTCACTCACGCTGATGCAAATGATGCTTATACCAAAGCAGTAACAATGGATGACGAGAGGAACTTAATTGCCAGTTCATACGGAAATACATTGGAATTCCATGACATGGATACTCTTGAAATTATAAATTCCACAGACTTTGTCAGAGAAATATACGATATTGAGATTTCACCAAATGGGCAATACTTGGCAATAAGTCTTCGAGCGGAACAATCTGTTCCAGACTCAATTCAAATTATGAATTTAGAAAACGGTGAAATAAAACCTGAAAAGGGTAGAGGTAATGACCGTTTAGGTAATATTGATTGGTCCCCTAATAGCGAGAATATCATCACACCAAACATGAATAACGGCGCAGATATTTATGATACAGAAACCATGTCTATATCCAATCAAGTAATGGGTCAACATGTATCCGACATTACCTGCGTAAAATATTCGAAATCAGGAGATTACATAGTGACTGGTGATGAACTTGGCAGGGTCAATATTTGGGATAATTTAGGAGAATTCCAAGACATTAGTTTCAATGTAAATGAAGAAGTAATCGGGTGTGATTTTAGTCAATCAGATTCTAAACTAGCGGTCATAACAATAACTGGCAATTTGTATTCCCTATCTTTGAGTGGGGCTGAGTTGCAAAGTTTAGACCTTGGTAATTCGCACGAGGTTAGATGGTCGGAAAATTCTGATAGGATATTTATTCTAGAATCAGACAGTAGTCCACAATTGATAGTACTTGATGGGTCTACATTCGAGGAAATTTCATCAATAAGCTTAATGCACAAATCCCTAGACTTCGCGGTAATTGAGAATCAAGGCGTAGTGAGTAAATTATTTGTGGCTACTGATTCGAATCACATTGCGGCTTACGGAACCCCTTCACTGCCCGAAGGATTTGGCTCTGTAGGGTCTGATTTAGACGGTGATAATATACCTGATGCATTAGATGAGGATGATGATGGAGATTCACACTTAGATGACTGGGATTTTAATTGCTTGAATGAAACTGTATGTAGTAGAAGTCCAGATCTTAGCACATTAAGATCTTATCAAATCCAACTAGTTGGAGACACACTAGTGATTAATGACATCTATACAATGAATACAATTGATACATATACCTTCAGAAATTTATCAAGGCGATCGATAATTTCAGACCAACGAATTAGTTATGAAGAAACTAATTTAATCGAAGCAGCGATTTGCCACAACATGGATAAAAATGATTACATTACTAAGTTGCGTTCATCTATCGAACTTTCTATTGGTCAGATAACTAACGGCTCTATCGAGTGTCAGATAATTCAAGGGTTATCTTTTACAAAATGGGATGATAAAGAACAAATTAAATTTGCCTTTAGAACAACTTTTGACATAATACCAAACGCTTCTCTCCCTATTAGCATAGAGATAGTTGACCAGATATCTGTTGCTGGATCTTCGATAACCCACCTTGTCGAGAACCACCCAGTATACAT
>JAKMFF010000290.1 GCA_022425585.1 Candidatus Poseidoniaceae archaeon | reverse complement strand
CCACTAGGACCATTATGCCCGTAGCGGTCATACATTTGACGCTTTTCTGAATCAGAAAGAACTGCGTATGCTTCTTGAATTTCCTTAAATTTATCCTCAGCATCTTCTTCTGTACTTCGGTCAGGATGATACTTTCTTGCTAGACTTCGAAAGGCATTCTTGAGGTCTTTATCGCCTGCAGATTTGTCAACACCGAGTACTTCGTAATAATCACGTTTCTCAGACATTAAAATCCCCCTTCATGCTTCCGGATAACACAATGTCTTTCAATATCTCGGATAAAATTTGGTCAAATAACATCAAGACCACAATTATCACAAAACCTGTCACCAGATTTGATAGGATAATTACAGCCCCGACATCGGGGTTGTTGAACACTTGCTGGGGCAGCAAATGTCTGCTGATTGCTACTCGGTAGCATAGCCATGGATTCGATTGATTGATTGGAGTTATTGCCAACATTTGGTGGCGCAAAAGCAGAATAATTTTTCTTTACTAAAGCAGGTGCTTTTTGAGGTATCGACTGTTCCGCCATTTCTGGAGTTTTTGATTCTATATTTTCCGAATATGAAACTTCAGAATCAGGTTCAATAGAGACTTCATTGCGCTCATACTGAATTGGAGCTTGTGGTTTCACCGCTTTTACCGGAGCGGCTTCAGCCGCAGCATTAAGAGCTGCCATCCTTTTTTCCTCTCTTGATTCAACAGAAGAATTTCCGCGAAATAAACCAGAAATAACATCGAGAAACTTATCCATTGGACTTGCTTTCCTGGTAGCCCCAATAGTTGCCGTAATCTCTTGCTCATCAAACGTCGATTTGCCTGAAACACGCCTGGTTGCTTCAACAATCGTTTTTGATTCATTTAACATATCAACATCTACTTTATTTTCATCAGACAATTCCATTTCAGGTGACTCTGTAGATATTTGAGAGACATTTCTGGTTAAATTTGTTGAATCATCTAATCTCTCAGATAGTTCTGCGTTACTTTGCCAAACTCCAGCCTCTTCTGCAGCATATGTTTTCTTCATTTTTTTCATTACTTTAGAACGACGATATTCATAATCCTTAACTGTATTAGATCTACGATAGATGAAAATACCAACTAGCGTCCCAAGTAGGTAATAGGGTACCATCAATAATGGTTCAATTTTGAATACATCTCGAAGGGGAGTAACAATCACATGAAAAAATCCCAATAACAATATTGGCAGGACAGATACACTTTGCGAACTAAGTGACTTTTCTACCATTGTACTCATCTCTTGAAATTGGGCATTGTTATTGTAAGTTCCCGTTATTTGATTCTCTATCATTGAAAGAACTAGGTTTACCGATTATTCCGTAAACTAAACCGAGTGAAAACATTGTATGAAGTAAAAATATGCAAATTGGCAGGCCTACGAGTAATGATAGCCTTCGCTTTAGCAAGACTAATCTTAGTGATTCTAGCAATAATACAGCGCTATATAATGTGGCTGGAATATACCAGAATTGGTTAGATTTTACCAATAAGATAAATGTCAATATGACTCCAAACCATGGGAGTATTTCCCTTATGCTAAATCTTTTAGGGTGTTTCCTAACAATTCGTGTCCGCCAATAACCATATCTAAAACCCATCTTAGACCAACTCTTCAAAGATTTACGCTTTGTCATATTAACCTCTACTAAATCTGTCTTGAATAGCAAGAACCCTGCATCGATCATTCGCATTGAGAGGTCACTATCTTGGCTAGTGATAAAGTCTGTATCCCAACCACCAATCTGCTCAATTGCTGTACGGCTATGAAGACAGAATGCGGGAACAGAGGTTTGCACTGTACCTGTAAAATTATCAAATTGACCCGAACCGCTACCAAACGGAGATAGTAGTGCCCCCTCAACCCATGATTCTACTAATTCTAACTGTCCCAAACGAGATGAAACTTTACACCCAAGTGCACCAATTGGTTGCTCATTGACAGACTCTAATCTCGCCATTTCCTCAAGTAATATCGCAATATGATTCTCCTTTACTGTACAGTGACCGATTATTTCTAAAAAATATTTCACTGAATTGGGAACTAAATCCATGGCCAAATTTCTCGCTTCTGCAACGTATTTACCATCATTTTTAGTAAGTATTATTTGAGGACCTTCGGTGTTTTGTTCTATGAAATGTTCAATGAGTTTGACAGACTGGTCTGTTGATCCTCCATCTAAAACAACGACGATATGTTGGTCAATAGAAACAGTTTGATTAACTAGTGAACTAAGACATGCAATAATACTATCTTGCTCATTAAGTATCGGTATTACTGTTGCCACTAAAGGATTAGTTGCTCCAGTCATGACAGTGGATTAGTGTAGACGATTTCATACTTACTCGTAATTTTAAACAAATGAACAGTTTGAAGAGGAATTGTCCACTAGCCGTGGTGTGTCAGTAC
>JAKMFF010000285.1 GCA_022425585.1 Candidatus Poseidoniaceae archaeon | reverse complement strand
ACTATGTACTGGAAGTCTATTCTTCAGCGTCAGCAAGAATGGTCTAGAGATAATAGTGATTCGTTGAGGCTATCGGTTGAAGAGGCTACCGAATTATATGAAAATGCACCACTACACGAACTTACTTTAGCAGCCAACCAAAGGAGGCAACAACTATTCCCAAACGGTATTGTGACATATCTAGTGGATAGAAACATAAATTACACAAATGTTTGTACAATAAATTGTCAATTTTGCTCATTTTATCGACCTCCTGGTCACGATGAAAATTACACTCAATCATATGAAGAGATTTCTCAACGAGTGAAAGAATTAGAAGATATTGGTGGATCACGTATCTTAATGCAGGGTGGCGTAAATCCTTCACTTGAGTTTGAGTGGTATGAATCATTGATAAAACACCTGGTGAAAAATCATCCAACAATAGATTTGGATTGTTTTAGTCCAATTGAAATCGAAGGTATTGCAGACGTTGCTAAACTAACAATCCATGAAGTTTTGACCAGACTCGGAGATGCCGGTATGAATGGACTTCCAGGCGGAGGGGCGGAAATGCTAGTCGATGAGATAAGGACTGACATATCACCCAAAAAAGGCTCTCCAGAGAATTGGCTAAATGTGATGAAGACAGCCCAGTCACTGGGAATGACCACAAGTGCAACAAATGTTTTTGGCTTTGGCGAATCGTTACGCAATAGAGTACAACACATGGACAGAATAAGAGAACTCCAAGACACTTCCATGGATGATTATGGTAATGGATTTACATCCTTTATTTCATGGCCAGTACAACTTGAAACTAATACCTTTGGCAAACGTAATAGTGGTGAAAACAAACATGTTTTAGGGGCTGGACCAACTGAATACATTCGACATATTGCTATATCAAGACTCTTTTTTGATAATATCGATAACATACAAGCATCTTGGCCGACTATGGGATTAGGTGTTGCTCAAATGGCTTTACTCGCAGGCGCAAATGATGCAGGGTCAACAATGATGGAAGAGAATGTAGTATCAGCATCAGGTACTACCAAATTATCTGCTTCTGAAATTGAATTACAAAATATAATAATTAGAGCTGGATTTATACCATCAAAGCGTGATAGTAATTACAATCATCTGCCAACTATCATTACTGAAAGTAATGCGAAAGAATACCCAGCACCAATACCGTCCCAGGTTAACTAATCTAACTAAGTGACATCGGGTGGTTAGTTTCCGCTCGCCCACTATTTACTGTAGCAGTTGTTTCTGTGTAATTGGAAGAGTGTTTTACCTTCAAAGGCTGTACCCATAGTAGTTCTGACTGATTTTCTCTTTCAATTACCACTATTAATTCCCAATGAATCCTAATTAAGGAGGAAAAGATTGTACCTGGCCATTTACCACTCGGCGGTGATATAGTAGTGGGACCATCAGCTAATGGAATTATTTCAGATTGATTCATTATCCTCATTGGTTTCAAAAATAATCCCCCCTTGATCTCATTCGTTTGCATGGGTAAATCCTCTCCTCCACCGGTACCGTCATCAAGGTCCACAGACCAATGATGGGGTAATTCTGTGGTCAATCCAGGAGCGGGTTGTCCGTCAGCATTTCGACCTAATACTTCCATTAGTTTATCTCTGCGAGGTGGTAATACTCCAACACGCCATAATACGTGTTTTTTACCCCAAGTTTTGTGAGCTTGGGGAAATTCAATTTCAACAACTAAATTTTCACCAGATGTGGTATCTGAATGAAAGTTGATTTCTGGTTCGGGCGGTGGTGCGGATAGAAAGCGTCTTTGCTTAATTAAATCAGAGAAGTTTGCCCCAACTCGCATCATTATTGGAATGAATAAAATAGGCACTACGATGACAGCCAATAATGGGTAATCAAGCAGTCCAAATCTAACACGCCCAGTACCAATACTGGGGATTCCCCAAAGACTCAATATCGGTTCAAAGAATAAATAAGATAAAGCAATCAACAAAACAATGACTGAAAAGTTCATTATTTTTCTTGCTTGTGAATGTATCAAATTAGGAGTTAAGTACCAACCAGTTCTTTGCTTATGAATCACTGAATCTTTTGGAACTGCTTCACTCATTTCTTGGTTATGCGCTTTATTTAGTTTCAAGGTTTTACCTTGGTAAATGTACCTTCTTTCAACAAGCCAAGATTTTTTATCACCAATTCTAAATGGTGGCGGCATATCTGAAACAATCTCATTTGCTTCATCTCGACTAATCTGTTTAGATATCTCAGTTCTTGCCACCCCTATTGGTAGCAATTGTGGCCGAAATCGATAACTTTCAAAGGGGGGATATCTTATCCTTTCTTCCAACAGTAAGTCATCCATATGATTCACTCAACTGAATATTAACTTCATTCCGGCTTTTAATGCCATTTTTCTAAACGCTGGTACTTTTCTCAGCAAAGCCATTCCCAGCGGGAC
>JAKMFF010000242.1 GCA_022425585.1 Candidatus Poseidoniaceae archaeon | reverse complement strand
GTATAAGCGTAATTGCCTATTTACTTCGGTTTTTAACTCATCTTTTGGAGCCTTGCCAGTTTTCAGGTCAGCGACTAACCAACCAACCATTTTGCCAGAGGAATCAACATCGGCCATCAGTAAATCTAATCTGCCCATCAACTTACCATTTTCAGTTTTCAGTTCTCCTTCCACGGCAATGGCCATGGACTGGATCTTACGCCATAACGACCCGGTAATCTTTTCATGGTCTAGGCCGTTTATTCCGACGTGATCAAGCAACATTCGAATCGCCCCCTTTTGGTGCTTTATTGCCTCTTTCCACTTATCTTCTTTCCACTGTGGGCGCCTTGGTGTTGCATGGAATACGGCTTTTTCTTCTTCCCATCGTTGTTTTAGCAATCTTAACCCTTCTGTGGGCAACCATCCGTCTTCTGAATTGCCAATCTGGGTATAATCTTCCTGTAATAAATCTTCAACTGAAGCGTGTACTGCAGTACCCAAAGACGCAGCCATTCCGGCTTTTCTAGGCAGCCTTTGTTTACTCAGCCAAAACATACGAGGGCAGGTTTCGAAACGATTCCATGAGGAAGGAGAAATCATGTGGGAAATTTCCGTACTTTCACCTGCCATGGACTGCCGTGACCATCAAACAACATCAAACCACCGACAACAACACACAAGGGAAGCGTTCATACATCGAGAACCAATAGGTATCTCTATGGAAGGACCTAGTGTAAGGATAAATGCAGAGGTGTCAACTGAAAATGCACTAGTTGTTGCGTGTTTCCCAAGTGTCGGGATGGTGTCAAGCGTCGTGGCTCATTTTCTGATAGAGCATCTTGAACTGGAATTCATTGGCGGAGTGATCGATGCAAGATTACCTGCCCTAACATTGGTTGATAAAGGCGTCCCGTTACCTCCGATTAGAGCTTATGCCGGTAAACCGAAATGTACCATTGAAGGGTGCGACCAGGTAATCCTATTGATGAGTGAACTGGTAGTTCCTGAAGCATTAGCACATGACATCGTGTGGGCTATGTTTGAATGGTCAAAAGAGCAAAATATTGTTGCTGGAGTTGTTATCGATGCCTTTGCCAAGTCTGGCATGAAGGGTAATCTAAATGGTTCTGAACCAGTAGTAGATTACGAAGATACAGAGGGTATTGACGTAGTTGGAATCGGCGCTAATGAGAAAAGCAGAAAGCGCTTAGAAGACATGAAAGTTCCATTGTTGCAACAAGGAGTAATCAAGGGCATTAATGCCTCAATACTTGGAGAGGCTAGACGCAGAGGCCTAGACTTGATGTCAATAATGGTCGAGGCTGACCCTCGCTTCCCAGATGCTAGAGCCGCTGCAACACTGATTGAAAATCTAAACAATTTATTGCCTTCAATCGATTTACCTCATCAACCACTTATCGAAGAAGCTGAATTCCTTGAAGCCCAGCTACAATCAATGATGGATGGGGCAAACATTGCGAATGAACCTAAAGCTGGTAATTCAATGCTCTATGGATGATGGTTTTTTAAAATTCATGACGGCGATTATCGCCGATGCAACCCCTGCTAAAAGGACGATTGCGCTTGCCCAAGTTGGCATCAAGAATATTGTATCATAAGGTAAATTCAAGAAATCCAGAACCGATTCACCGCGTGAAAATTTACCACCTGCTGATGCGGTCATAAGCATGAAACCACTTGCTCCTAAACCTGCTGCTGATTGTATGAGTGAACTTGATTTATTAGCCCATAGTTGATTCCCAACCTTAGTTCTAGTGAACAAAACCGCTAAAGCCAATCCAGTAGCAATCATTGAAAGAAACATCTTGTTAACCAGAAGTGGAGATGATAAATCTGATGTCGGTGATGAAGATATACCCGAAAAGATTGCAAAGGGTGTTGCTAATAGGCCAAAGCCTAAGGCGAAATGTCCGGCATAATCCGTTACTAGTGAGGCTTTTTCCGATTCAAACAGGCCGAAAGATTGGATTGCTAATAGAAGAAAACAAATTCCCGCCATAGCAAATGATCCGACTACTAACTCGGTAGTGATAACGTGAAACGTGGCTGAAGAGATCATTTCTCACCCTCCAAATATTCATGGCCGTACCATTTCCATTGTTCCATTGTCCAACCGTCAGGCAACCCACCCTCTGGCAATGGCAGTGTACCATCAACTGGGTCCTCTTGTTGAGGCACAAGGTTGGTTTGATCTATTTTCATTGGCAAATCTTCGTGATTATTTAGATAACGAGATTGTAGTGTTAGTACTAAGGTAAGGAAGAATATACAAAAGGCAAATGATTGAAGATAAACTTGCCATTGATTGACCTCTAGTGCAGGCTCTTGGGCCGCAATTCTAAACCAAGGAGTAGTTTGAGTCGGCCCGTCCCCGTCCATCACCGCTCGCCATTCGATAATTGATGGTTGAAGTGCTGGAGGTAGCTCAAATTCCCAAGAATTGTTGTCAACTAGGGTTGCGTTTATGCTATTAGAAGGTCGGTCGACTAGTCGCCATTCTATTGCTAACTCGTCAACATCGCTAGTAACAACTGGTACCGTTGTTTGCTGACCTAAATCTCGACTAATAGTTGGAGAATAATCGCTTGACAGTCTTGGAAGGTTGTCAGGAACTGGCAAGACATCGATATTAACTCCTGAACTAATTGCGAAATATGGAGTATTTTGTCCACCATGATGGATTGATAGATAAAAGGTGGTAGACTCGATAACTGTTGGCTTTACTGTCCATGAAATAGTGTAGACTTCATTAAACGATGACCCTTCAATTTCCACGTAATTGTTGTCTCCACCATTGACGTCGGAAATTACCTGCCAACCACCGTCTTCTGGTAAGTCGCTGTGCCCAGTGACGTCGGTTAGTAAAAACAAGCCAATAGCATCTGAAGAGGAGAACGAAATACCGCTTACTGATGCGGTAATTGATACCGGTAAGCCGAGATACGCATCGCCGTCAATACTCAACTCTAACATGGCGGGGGAGGTTTGGTTTTGGGAAGCATCACCGTGACAAGCCCCCCCACACTGCATATCGAAATCACCATCACCAACTCCTCCAGGGTTGGCTCCTCCAAGAGAAGTGAGGCTCAACAGCATAACAAGAGATAGAACAATCGTGATTCTATTCACTTTCAGTCCCTCCTTTGTAGCAAGCCTAAGGCAGTGATTAAGATGCTGACTGCCAAGAATAAAAGCCCGAGATAAAGGCCGCCAGTTTCAGATAATCCGCTAGCCGATTCGGTAGTCGTGTCAACTTCGAAATTGGAAATACTCATAGAGCCTGCAACTAATTGCTGACCATCAATTACCGGAGTTATAGTGTAATTTGTTGAGCCTGCAACGGTTGGACTATCGCTAAATTTGAATTCATTGGTCTCATCGATTTGGAAATTGTTGCGCAGAATCAAAAACGTAGCAGACTCGCCATCCCATTGCCAAGTAAGGTCAACTTCACCAGCATCATTTTGGGCAACAAGGGCGGAAATTGTCGGCCCTTGTGTCGTTTGTATTGACCGTGTAGTAG
>JAKMFF010000229.1 GCA_022425585.1 Candidatus Poseidoniaceae archaeon | reverse complement strand
GCCATGAATCTTGTGAAAGTGATCGACAATAAACCATACGTCTTTGATTTCTCTTAAGTCGAATTTTACATTTTCGTCCCATTCTTCATCTCTGTCTCTAGTGGTTCGCCATGTAAAATTTCTTACTTTTGAAAACGTTATGTGATGTTCTTCAATAATGGCTGATGATTGGAATTCACAATCGGTATTCCAATCTGAACTAGTACTTGGTTTTCGAGGCCTAATTCGGGTGTACCAAACGTAGAATAATCTCACAGAAATGGATGTTAAAATCAATGCTGCTAAAATCGAAATAGACTCTACCAAACTAAGTCCTAGAATCTCCAATAGGCTCACCACCTAACCCAGATTCGTAATTCTGCGTCCCACCAATCATGATTACCATCGGGATGCTGCCGCCACAAGATTCCTTCATCATCAGTAGTTGTAGGCAATCCTTCGGAGTCAGGGGAACCATCAGGCAATATCATTGGAGCAGGCCCTAAATCACGCATAGGTAACTGATCATCATCATCTTTTACTCTAACCAGTATTAGATATGAGAGAAGTGTGATTACCAAACCTAGCACACCAATAGAAATCCATCCAACTGATTCGGTTTCAGTATCTTCACCATAGGAACGTGAGGGTGCTGATGATTTCTCTTCATCGGTAAGTTCAGCACCGGGTAATCTTACCAAGTTTACCGCCTCGATGGCACTAATCAATTCATTGTTAATTACCTCTAAAGAAATTAGATGTACTCCTGCTGATAGCGATGTGCAGTCAAATTGATTTCCAATATCAACTTCTACCTCTGCCCCTTGAATGCGCCAAATCTTTTGGAATTGTGAGAAATCAATTGTTTCATCAAATTGGTCCATTGTAATTGCACATTCAGTCTCCGTACTATTGCCATTGCCGACTGTTGAGAGGGTAAATTCCGGAGCTGGCCGGTTGTGAATGGTAAGGTTAAGCCAATCTTCGCTGGTCTGACCCAAATCATTCCTGTAGGCTTCTTTCAAAATATAATCTCCAGCAGGCCAGTGAGAACAATCTATTGCATCTTGGGTATCAAGAACGGTAAATGGAGCGCCTGAAAAAGTTCTAACCCCACTTGCACCATATCGTGGACCTGTTTGATCGGCAAACACCCGAGAGATGGTACATTCATCGCCAGTTTCAATAATTTGTGGTGCATTTAGAGCCAGTATTATTCTTGGAGT
Source organism: Candidatus Poseidoniaceae archaeon (assembly GCA_022425585.1). The sequence continues at coordinate 1,686 of JAKMFF010000229.1, read as the reverse complement.
TTGTAAAGCTGGCTTCAATACATAGGTAGGTAGGTCTAGTGTAGTGATTATGATGCCGTCTTGATCGACAATTTGCAATTTAAGTTCATGTTCTCCAGAAGCCCATGCATCATAGACTAGACTAGCATTTGATTGGCCACTGAATGAGAATTGTAATACTTCCATCACTTCTTTGTCTTTATGTTCACCGATTAAGCGAATTTCTAGATTCATACTTTCTTTGTCTGTACTGACCACTATTACTACTCTAATAGCATCTGTATCGCCATCTTGATTAGTGTCTAATGTATCATTTCTCAAGGCCACTAAATTAATTCCAGCCTCTGCTAGTAGGTCTTGGTCTGAGTCCTCTGCCTGCACGCTAGGAGTAATTATTACTGTAGCAAAAGCGGCTGACATTATGATTAAAATTGAGATAATCGATGCTTTCTGATTACTCATTATTTTCACCTCCTGTAATATTTTGCTGCTCTTGAACTATCGCATTATCAAGTGGTATTGGTGGTAATTCAGCGAGCGGAATCATTCCTAAATCGCCAGGCGGAAGATTGGAAGCGAAATCGATATGTTGCTTTTCATCGAATAATTGCTCCTCATTTAGATCATTTTCCTCGCGACCCATTTTCACTACTAAAGCAATCGACGCACCAAGAATAAATCCTAAGCCAATCACTAAGTAAGTCAGCCAAGATGCTGCTGGGTCTTCTCCCATAATGGCAATAGCGGCTTTGAATTCACCATAATCATTAGACCATCCGTCACCGTTATTGTCTGGACAACCTTGGAGGTCTCTTGTCGAATCCCCCGCATCGTTTGGACAATCATCACGCATTGCACCAAGTGAAACATCTCCATAGCCATCCCCGTCAGTATCACGCCATTGTAACGCTTCGTTAGGGAACGAGTCTGCCAATCCAAACGGATGAGCTGGCCAATTTTCGGTTGGATCTGACCAACCATCGCCATCGGTATCTCGACAACCCAACCGGTCCATCAAGGAGGTTCCTCTTGAGTCTGGGCAAGCATCTCCTTGATTACCCGAAGCAGCATCACCAAAGCCATCACCATCACTGTCTCGCCATTGGGTAGGTTCGTGAATAAATGCGTCACCTAAGTCTGACCAACCGTCACCATCAGTATCGATACAGCCCCATCTATCCCCACCTTCAACTGGGCCAACAGAAGTACCCGCATTGTCTGGACAAACATCAGCTGTTGTTCCTTGAGGATTATCGCCACGACCGTCCCCGTCTTTGTCATGCCATTGAGTTGGATCAAGAGGCCATGCATCGCCGTTACCACCTGGACTTGCTAGCCAATTTGGAGTAGTATCCGACCATCCGTCACCGTCGGTATCAGGACATCCCCATCGGTCAAATGTAGAATAGCCAACTGTGGTTTTACAACTATCACCACGGAATGACTCGCGCCATGTTTGACCATCAAAATATTCGATATTGTCACCATAACCATCAGAATCTGTATCGTACCATTGACTTACTTCGTCAGGGAAGGCATCAGCAAAACCATCGGGGTGGGCAATCCAATCGCTAGTAGGGTCTGAGTAGCCATCCTTGTCGATGTCACGGCAACCAAGGCGATCAATTCGAGATATCCAACTTGATTCTACCTCTTCAGGTGTTGAGTAAATACAAACGTCGCCTTCAAAGCCACTTTGATTATCTC
>JAKMFF010000225.1 GCA_022425585.1 Candidatus Poseidoniaceae archaeon | reverse complement strand
CATTAGATAATCGTGGACAAGTAAGCGACTGGAGAGTCACTCCAAATGCATTCAGTCTATCCAACGGTATTCCAATAGTCGTTGCTGAGCCAGTTCCAACCGTTACTTGCGATGTTGAATCAAACATCGATATGACTCCACATATTAGCGATCCTGAAACCCCGTTGTATGACTTAGTCATTGATTCGAATAGCCCGTATTTTGTTTCATGGAACCCCTTATCCTCATCAATTACCGTCAAATTTGGATTTGATGAGGTTCAAGGATGCCCTCTGGGACAAAAGAGTATCTTAGTTACCGTAGATGACGGTGCTGGCTACGTCAGTGAAAGCAATTTGCCTTACGGTACCTTGAAATTTAACGTGATTGAAAACGGACAGCCAAGATGGCTTGGGTTACCAACTCAGACAATTGACGAGCAAGGAGCAGACTCCGACGGAATACTTCGACTTCAACCGTACATTAGCGACACTACTGCTGACGGACAGGCTAGCTCTGTAAGTCTTCTCTCTTTTGCTGTTGTTGGTGAGACCAACCCGGGAATAATATCCTCCCAAATAATCAATGGAGTGTTAGGATTTGAAACAATTGGCGATGATGCAGAAGGACAAACTACCCTGACTATACGCGCATGTGATAGTGACATGGAATGTTCCGATCAAACTGTGTTAATCAACATCAATCCGATCAACGACGCACCAACCGTTGATATGTCTACTTTTGAAGGGCTGAGGATGAAGGCTGGAGCAGAATCATCAATAGACTTGAATTCACTGGTTAGTGATGTAGATAATACAGACAGTGAAGTCACTGTAATAGTCAGCTCACCTGACGAAGCAGGTGGTGCTCAGTACAATAGACAAACCGGCATGCTAAAGTTGAAGTTTAACGAAGTTGGGAACAAGAACGTAATCATCAAGGTTGTAGATACCTATGCCTCAAATGAATACACCGCTACGATAGAAGTCTACGACTCTGATGTCTTTACAATAGCGAAGTATCCAAGCACAGATGGTTTCATGGTGGTCCAACCAAGTAACATGTACATAGGACAGGTGCCTTATGTTGACATGTATTTGACCGATGATGCTCCAGTGTTCACCTCTCTGACAGTCAGATGGCAAACCTGTAGCAATGATGGTGTCTGTGATGGAATTTGGATTTATGATTTAGATATGACAAAATCAGCTAAAGGTTGGGAAAACGAACTTGATATTCCTAATGCAGCCGACCCAAGTAAGTCTGCAAGACCTTATGGATATAATTACGGTGATTATTTTTACATAATGATTGATGGTGTTGATAGCCTAAACAACAACTACAAGACTACGAGGTCAGTTGAACCATTGTACAAGTGGACAGTCACTCAAGACTTGCCGCCTGCATCCCAAATGGGTGATGAAATGATAGTTTCTCACATTGAGAATCTTAACATAAAGATTGATGATGTTGAAGAGCAATTATTAGAGAACCCTAGCGCTGATTTGGAACTTCAGTTAATCGACCTTGAATTCCAACTCGAGCTTGCTTGTCTAGATTCTAGAGTTACCTGCACTGAGGATGAAACCGCCGGAACTAATGTTGATGAATCAGTTACAGAATCTAATACCATTCTAATTGCCGGTGTTGTAATCGCAATCATCATTGTTGCCTTGTTAGGTGGCATGTTCCTGCTTCGTGGTAGAAGTGACGAGGAGATTGATGGATTCAAATGGGCTAATACCACATTACCTGCCCAAGATGCGATCGCAAACTCGATGTACGGTGGCAGTCAACAAATATTCCAACAACCTCTGCCAACTACGCAAAATTACCAACAATACCAACCTCCATACTACGCTAACCAACAGCAAACAATGTTGACCGCACCTGTTCAACCAGCACCGCCTCAGAACATTCCTCGAGCACCAATCACACAAGGACCACCAGTAACACAGGGTCCACCTATAACCCGAGGTCCACCATTACCACCTGGCGGATTACCTGCCGGTTGGAGTATGGATCAGTGGGAGTATTATGGCCAGCAATACCTTGACAGAATGCAAGGTTGAGAGAATTTTTGTATTGTGAATTATTCTAAACCCATAAAGGGGAGAAGTGCGAGGGTATATTGTGACCGGTGAAGAAATTGACATCGAGGAAACCTCTGAGGACGAGGTTACAGTATGGGCCCCAGAACCTACTGGGACTGATGAAATTCTCAATCAGGGCGTTGAAAAGTGGATAGAGTCTGTTGAATTTGATTCCACAGAAGATGTACCAATTCCCGAAACTTTGGTTGACCAAGTCATCGGTCAAGAGACTGGCTCGGTGGTAATTCGAAAAGCGGCTGAGCAAAGAAGGCACATGCTGATGATTGGAGACCCAGGGAC
>JAKMFF010000217.1 GCA_022425585.1 Candidatus Poseidoniaceae archaeon | reverse complement strand
CATTAGCAGTAAATAATCCAGTAGTTGGTGCCGGGTCTACTACCTTGATTCAAGGCTCAATAAGTTATGAAAATGCACCCGAGGGGTACTCGATCGGTGACGAAAATCAGACCGTATCGCTATCCTTTGACACCAATTTTAATGGTACAAATAATATTTCAGGCATTATCAGCCCTAGTGGGGTCTGGTCGGTAATTGTAGAATTAGATCAGACAGAACCGTTAGGGCCAATTGATGCAGTTTTATGGTATGATGGATGGACAGAAGAACTAGGTTCAACTCAGGTTTTCAGTGGCAAACATTTACGCGCATCGTCACTTAACTTGACATTTGATGTTAGAGAGGCTCCAAACCTCACTGCGACCGTCGAAGGGCCGCTTAGTGACAATAATAGTTTGATTCTTGTAGGTGAAGAAATCTATGTGAATGGGACTGCTAAATCGCTAGGGCCTAGTCCTGTAGATATGGCCGGACAACTTGTACTGTCTGTCAGAGAATTAGGTCAGTTTAATGAGTGGTTGCCGCTTTTCAATAGAACCGTCAATGGAACATTTTCAATTGTGGAGACGCTAAATGCTACAGATTTACCATTATCTGCTGGGTTAATTGAACTACAGTTAAGATTCTTCCCTGCTCTAATAGATGCTACTGATGACGCAAACTTAAGCATCAATGAACCTTACAAATTAGTTAGTTACTTACAATTTGAATTCACCACTAATCCGACTTTGCGTGGCCAAAGTGGTGTATTTAATGTTGATATACTGGATCATAACCTACAAAAAGTGGATTTAGCATCGGGTGATTTTGATTTCTTTTTCAACAATACATGGTTTAACACCACATCTAATTTATCTGGCACCCACGTTGTATCAATCGACCTAGATTCAAATTTAGTTGCTGGAGATTATGCCTTAAGGGTTCAATACAATGGTTCGGACAATTATATTGCCTCATCTGGAAATGGTAGTTTACGAGTCAAAGGTGGCATTGGATGGAATTTCGCAATCGGTCAAGATTGGACTCACATCGGCAACTCGACCTACGTTAATGGGACTATTTTTGATGAAATATACCAAACACCGATTTTGGGTGACAATATCTCTCAATACACTATATCGCTTAGTACTGGTGAAGGGGATTTAATCGACATTGCCCAAGGGGTTGTTGATAATCAAACATCTTCTTTCAATACTACTTTTGTTATGCCAACAAATGTCGGTTCAAATGGATATAACTTTGAGGTGAATTTTGATTTCTATTCCCAGCAACCATTAGGTGGCCCGTTCTATGCTTCTGGAGATCCAATTCTCGATGGTACTGGGGCTATCTCAACACAACCAATACCGACTTTCCTAGCAGGTGCAGAAAGTGAATTTGTGGTCTCTCAAGGGGAGCGAATTGCAGAGTCTGTATTGACAAATAACGACATCGACATGAATGTTACAATCACAGATATCGGCAGTAAATCGATACTTGAGGGAATCAATGTCGAATACTATTTTGATTGGAACAACACCAATGTTTCAATGGGTACAATAGTTACAGATGAAAGTGGAATAGCTAATTTGACTTGGAATGCTGCAGGAATTGCGCCTGGTGAATATGGCATTATGGCAATTGTCCAAGATGATTTGACCGACCCTCTAGCAGTAGGCAATTCTCGTCGAGTAGGTAACTTCACATTGTTTGACATTGTTGTTAAATCAACCACCGATATTAGAGTCGACTCAATTCCAAACAGTATCACAGCAGGTCTAGATTTCACGGTAATTGGCCAAGTAATTGATGCAGATGATGTATCTAGAACACTAATTGATTCGGTTAATTTGAAAGTCAATTGGTTAGACAATGAAAATGAAACATTAGTGACTTCATATGAAACTACACTTAATGGCAGTTTCAATCTAACAGTCCCAACAGATACCAGCAATAACGGAACTGTAAGAGGGGCTAAAACCTTGGTAATTACCGTAATTGAAGATTCTTCGATCTATTATACCGAATCATCCAAGGAATCCTCAATATTTGTCTTCGGAGTGACTCAATTTGATTCAATCCAACCACTCAATGCTATTGTTGTCAACCGTGGTGCTGATGTAAATATGACTGCTCAACTCGTAGAATCTTCAAATTTATTCCAGCCATTATCTGGCTATGATGTCACCTATCAGTTCCGTGGCATCCCGATTGGCACAGTTCCAACAGATAGCAGGGGATTTGCCAATATAAGTCACAATATACCGTTTAGTCAACCACTTGGAATTACTACAGTTGACGTCATTTTTGCCGGTAGTTCAGATCTTCTTGGCGTAAGTGCTAATTTTTCAACCATTAACATTCGTTCTCTGACCATACTGGTTATCGATGACATACTTGACAATCCGGTTGCTGGAGAAGAATTCAATATCTCTGGTAGAATTACATCAGATAATGGTAGTGGGCTTGAACAAGTGGATGGAACTCTATTACCAGCAAACATATTGTTTGACATTAACGGCGAATCAATTGGTTTCACTGTTGCAGGTGGATTTGTCACAACTGGAGGATATTGGAACGCTTCGATACTACTTTCACCTAACTTTGCTGCAGGTAACAACACCATTGAGGCAGCTTACATACCAGCAGTAAACTTCTATCTCGGCTCTAACTCAACAACACAATTTGACACGCGAGGTTTCACTGAAATAAGATTCATTGAACCAGCTTTAGACATACAAGGACAACCTACTCTTAATGATCGAGTTGAGAGAGGTAATGATATAGAAATTGAAGTACTGTTAATCGACAATACTGGATTGCCAGTTGAAGGCCAATTAATTACCATAACGCTTACTGGTACACAAATTACGACTATCTTAACTACTGCAGAAAATGGCACTGGATTTGGTACTTTACCAATTCCAGCAAACATGACTGTAGGAGACAAATTCGTTAATGCTGTTTTCACTGGAACTCCAGGTACTACGGGGTTATTAGGGTCTGAGTCTAACTCGACCTTTGTAGTACTAGCAAGCACAGAAATAACCATCACTGATTATCCAGATAGTTTAGTAGCAGGCGACTATATGATCGTGAACGGGACCTTATTGGATGATTTAGGTCAACAATTAGCAATCCAAGGAAATCCATCTTCTTCTGTAGTCCACTTGATGATTGATGATGAATCGGTTGCTAGTATAGAGACTAATTTCTCAACTGGTGGGTTTAGCTTAGGATATATGTTACCAGACGACATAACTGCAGGCTCGCACACAATTACTGTTGAATTCTTCGGTGGTAGGGATTGGGTAGACCCAATCGGTGTTGGTGAACCATCAAACCCTGAATATTATCTTCCAAGTTCTACAACTGTACCGTTCAATGTTAGTGTCCCGACAAAAATATCCCTGATAACTCAAGGTGGCGATGTAAATCGTGAAGAGGTTATGATAATTGAAGGGTTATTGCTTGACATAGTAGATAATCCACTCAATGAATTAACTGTGGAAGTTTGGCTTGATGGTGAGTTTATGACTAACGTTACAACCGATTCTTCAGGATTATTCACTGCGATTTACCCTGTGCCAGCAGACGCGGAACTTGGCCCGGTAATTCTTGAAATAAGATTTGTTGGTAGCACATTTTATCTTCCAAGTGATGCCAATGGCACATGGAATATATTCAGCCACATTGTACTAGATGTGTCACTGCCAGAAACAGTGGCAGTAGGGCAGAATGTGACCATAATAGGAAGTGTTGCAGACAATCAATTATCTCCAATCGCAAATCACCAAGTTGAATTAATCATTGAAGGAATTACCATCGCTGCTATTGTCACTGACGGAAATGGTGATTTCACCTACAATTGGTTGGTAACAGACTTATTCGACTTTGGAAATCATACGCTAACGGCATATTCTGGAAGTCAAGGTTACTATCGAGCAAATAGCACTAATACAACTTTCTTCTTAGCTCACAGAGCAGACATCACTGCATCTTTTGACGGTAACTCACAAGTTACAAGAGGGGACATTTGGGAGATTTCAGGTCGACTGTTTGATATTGACTCACTAACGAATGAAGGACTTGAGGATGAAGATTTGGAAATTTACCTTGATGGAGAATTAGTTGCAACTACAAAGACGGGATTAAACGGTGAATGGGAAGTTGTTATATTGGCAAGTCAAGACTTGGCGAGAGGTCAACATCAGTTCGATGTAGTATTTGCCGGGACATATTCGCACATTGGAACAAATCAAGAATTGGCTGCATTTGTTTGGGCTAATTTACAAGTCTCCATTGATGCAAGTTCAACTAATGTTGCAGTTAGATCAGATGGAACCTTTGGTCCAATAACCATAACTGGTTCGATTTCAGAAATAGGTGGTACTGGAGAAATATTTGAGGATTTGACAATTAATGTTGGTAATGGTACGGAATGTGCGACCCAACGAGAAGGCGCAAAATGCATACCAAGTAGTTTAGTTAATCTTAATTGGTTCAATGGTAATTTCACCATTGACACGATTGCTCCATCTTGGTATGGAGTAGGTTCTGAGTTTATCTATCTCGATGTTCTTGAAAATAGTTCCTTGTACCTAAATGGTGTTTCGGTTAACCGTGCGATATTCATCAAGTTAAATGTAGATTATCAATGGGACATTGCTCAAATCGAAGAGAGTGGCAATAATGAAGTCACAGGCGGTATTACAATACTAGCAAATGATACAGGATTAGGTGTTCCTGGAATATCAGTTACTTACACGTTAAAGAATGAATCTAATGGGCAGTTGACCAATCCGCTTACTATAGTAACTGATCCGTCTGGTTTGGCAGAATTTGAATTTATTTCTAACGGAAATCCATTTGGTGATTTCGAAAGTTGGGGCTATGTAACTATTGATGCACAAATCAATGATCCAATTATTTCAGATAATAGCAAGCAGAAATTTGAGTCGCTCAGAACTTCGAATGAATTTAGTCCTAAATACAAATTTGATGAGGAAGAGTCAACAGTGCCTACTTGGGCATATGTAGTAATTCTGCTAGTAATTGCTTTGGTTGCGGCTGGAATTGTTACCTACCGTATGAAGAATAAGAATGAGTTATTACAAGAGGCAGCCGAAGTATTTGCTTATACAGCAGAGTTACTTGCAGCCGGTGACTCAATTAGAGAAACCATCTTCACGTGCTATCAAAATATGTGTTCTGTATTACAGCAGAATGGTTTCTTGCGAAGAGATTTCGAGACCGTTCGTGAGTTTGAAGTTGCCATAAGGCAAGCCATGCCACAGATTTCTGATGATGCTCTAACCGCCCTTGACAATATGTTTGAGATGGCAAGATATAGCAGAGAAGAAATGGGTGCTCAGCATCAACAAGCAGCACAAATGGCACTTGAGAGAATGGTTCAAGAGATCTCTTCGCTTGCTGCGATACCAAATCGTTGAGTCTTACCAGCGAAGGTTTAGCCGGTTATTGACCAAGCTTGCTGTTAAATTGTCGATAGTGACGCCTTCTGGTGCTGTTAATTCTCTTTCGAGAGTGTCTCCGTCATCTTCAGTGATTTTTAATTTGAGGACAATGCTATTATCTATTTGACGCGAATATAACTCTACTTGACCTTGTTCGACACCTAGCAATGGTATTGTTAATCCGTCAGGGTTCATTCTGCCATTGAGTTCATTTACCATCCATTCTAATTTTAGTGATGGCTCGACATTAGCAATATGTTCCTCAGGAATCATACCTGCAGTAACTAAAACTTGTTTATGTTGACTTTGCACATCTGCTAAATGATGAGCATTTGAATTAAAATCTCCGTGCAGTAGTTCAGGTGTAGAGGATAATCCTTCGGAACCGGGTTGTTGATTATCTTCAATGAAGTCAACTTTCTCATCAGAGATATCAACGCGTTGCCATGTTGTCATGGAGGGGCCTAGTTATCAAACATCAATGAACCTTGTTATTTTACAGGACGTGATTAGTTACGTTTTACTCTTCGGAAAAATCGCCTAGCAAAGGCATTGGTAGTTTTGGGGTCATTGGTTGCGTTCATCTTCATTGATTTTGGGTAACAATTTGTGTAAGTCCTATCGCCATTACGTTTGTCTAACAGCAGTATTAGTGCTCTATCTTCAACAGATCTAATCGGACGGCCCATCGCTTGTAGAATTGAATTTATGGCTGGCTGTGTGACGGTATACCTCCATGAATTTTCTTTTCCAAATTTATCTGCAACATATTGTTTTAATGAATTTGATAAAACCGACGGTGGTGGATTGGGGATTCCTATACAAACTACTGAACCTAAAACACCATCATTATAGTCAATCCCTTCAGATAATCTAGCACCGAACACTCCGCATAATAGTATACGGTTGCCAGAGCTTCTTTCGGTTTTTAATTCAGCAACTATTTTATCAATATCATCCTTTGACCAATCTCTTGATTCAACTCTTTTCTTGACGCCTTTGAAATATACGTCTCCAATAATTTCCTCCATCAATCGGTATGATGGACAAAACACAGCAATATGTCCTTCACTGCCATCGATTAGGGCTTGTATGTGTGAACGCATTCGGTTCCACATCACTTCAGAGCGTTCATTGTATCTAGTTGTGACATCTTTGGCGATTAGTACAGGTCTTCTTTCTCCGGCAAATGGGGATTTGTATGATGTCTTTGTTGTAAGTCGTTTGGGAAGAGACAATATATCGGCATACATTTCTGGTGGGTAAAGGGTGCCTGACATTAGTATTGACCCACTACACATGGCAAATATTTCTCCAGATAATACACCGGGGTCTAGCAAATGAGTGGTAATTTTACCTTCCTTGCCTTTCGGGGAAAAAACCATGCAAAAGGCAGAAGTTTTGCCAAATTTTTCTATTGCCTCAAAGATGTATGAGATTCTATGTGAGTCAGGTTCGGATGCTTCTTCCTCAGATTCAGTGTCAATTACCACTTTTGCTAATATTTCAGAAAGTCTAAACAATCTTTGCGACCTTTGGATGAGTGGCTGAATTGCTATATTTTGATCAAGTTTCATCTGTCCTACTAAGCCTTCAAACTCATCACACGCTTGATGAATCTTTTCGGTAAATTCTTGAACACTAACGATTATTTCATCATCATCTGAAACCTGTGAGTGAAGGGTTCTGAAATAATCTCCTAATTTTAATCGAAGTAACTTAATAACTTCAAAAGCCCATTGTACTTCTTCAAGAGATTGCATTGTGTTACTTGATGAATTCTTCATGGCAGAGTTTTCCAAAGTGCCCATATATTCTTCTAATTCCATGGCTGCATTTCGAATAATTATTGGGGTAATTACACGCTCCATGCTCATTCTTATTCTATCAGGTAAATTGTGTGCCTCATCAACGATTAAAATACAATTTTTCAAATTAACTCCCATCGAAGGTAGTGAACTTTCTCTAACTTGTTCAGCGAAGATATGATTATAATCACAAACTAGGATATCACTGTCTTTAACTGCAGAACGACATGTTTGCCACGCACAAACACCCCATGTTTTCGACTTGTCAACTATTTCTTCAACATGGCGAGGATATTCCAAAATAAATTTTCTCACATCATCTTTGAGTCTTCCTCTAGCAGATTCGCTAGAGCCTTGTTCACACAAACACCTTCCAGATTGTACATCAACAACCTCGCACATTGATTCCCGGCCAATAATATCAACAACCTTGATTGGACGTTTTACTCCTTCAATCATTGAATTTATTTTTCTAACAGTATCAATGACAATTTTATGTTGTGATTGTCGACCCGTGAGAAATAATATATGGGGTTTTTCAGTTGATTCAAGGGCAACTTCCAATGCAGCAGCAATAGCAGCAGCAGTCTTGCCAATTCCTGTTGGGGCAGCCGCTAAATGGTGGCCATTTTTCTTTAATGATTCACGGCATTCTCGAATCATATCTATTTGCCCTGGCCGCGGTTCACTATGAGCTAAAAACGGGAATTCCCCCCTATCATCTGTGATAGAATCTCCCGCCATAATTAACAGCCAATGTCGACGATTCTAAAGGATTCGCCTCGCGGCTGCACTAATCTTGAGTAATTGTGCCCAGAAAAGTGGGGGGTCTGGGCACGTGGAAACCACCAACTCAGCTAGCTGGGGTGGAATTTGAGTCCCCCCAACCGCCTCCAGGGGGGGTAAAGGAGTTGTCACTGTTGCCAGTGGCATCTCCCAATGTTCCGTTACGTGCAAGACGGGCACGCATCCGCAAGTTGTTGATGGTGGTGAAACCGGATCTAATTTCATCACCCTTGAGGGTAGCATCACGATTATTATTTTCGTTTTGCTTCATATTCCCATCCCCTCTGCACTCTCACCTTATTCTTGGTATTCTTTGCTTTTCAAAGTCAAGGCTCTTGATTTCTCAAGAGCATCTTCGAGTTGTATTGTATCTTCATCTCTTTTTATCGAGTTTGTAATGTATAATTTGAGTCCTTCTAGAGCAGCTTGTTCTTTACTGGTGCCTTCAAGTTCGTAGAGCATCTCAAGGTGCATTTTATCTCTTCTGCCTAGTGGAATTTTGATAGTATCCATCTCAGGTAACCTAGGTTGGCCTCTAAGATAGTCTTGAATTGCTAATCTAACAACATCAGATCGGTTCCTTGCTCCATGTTGTCCAACCTTGGCATCAAGCAGCATCAAATCCTCTTCATTGATACGAAGAGAAATGTGTGAACTCGGTGCTACCATGTGTCTTCCTCAACCCACGGTAGTTTAGAGAGCATATAAACGTATCTCATTTGGTGACAAATCGTCACACAATGTAATACGCTATGATTTGGGATATATAAATATGGTTTGTGGGCTTCTGTGACTCGTTTACTATCAAGGATGAAGAACATTTGACTGGTATAATGATATACTTTGGTAGTCTAGAAGAGTTATGAGCGTAATACCAAGCCGGGGTCTATATCTTTACTTGAGAACTTTAGATATTGCAATGGATGATAAAATTGTTACAGATGATGAGGCTAGTATTCTACATGTACTAGCCAATGCTCTTGGCGTATCTCCAGGTAGTACAGCTGAGTGCTTAGCAATAGTACGAGGCGACGAAAAAAATCCATTTGATGAGTTAGAAGAAGATTATTCTGGGCACCACTTGGGTGATGTAACAACATATCAAAGTGCATTGATCGCCGCTCTTGATGATGAAGTAATCACCGAAGATGAATGGTCAATGCTTGAAGTATTGAGAAATCTAATCGGACTTCAACCAGACCAACATGGTATGATTGAGGAAGCAATACGTCAAATGGCTGATGTTGATGCAAACGGAACTAGGCGTATTGAACGGCTTAACCGCTTCAACACGGTATGTCCATTCAACTGAAAACTAAGCCCTATGCCTTGCAGGACGGGGCAACTATTAGAAGGGGGGAAAAATTGGGACGGCCATCACAAAGTGATTAGGTGTAGTAATGAGCGTTATCGAATCTATCTATCAAAAAGTAATTGCCCGAGACCCAAACCAACCAGAATTCCACCAAGCAGTCTTGGAAGTTTTGGAATCGTTAGAGCCTGTGCTTGAGGCTCACCCGGAATACACCTCAATTGCCGAGCGTGTAGTCGAGCCAGAACGATTAATTCAATTCCGTGTCCCATGGGTTGATGATTCTGGAATTATTCAAGTTAATCGCGGTTTTAGAATCCAATTCAATGGCGCAATTGGACCGTATAAAGGCGGTCTACGTTTTCATCCCAGTGTTAATGCATCAATTTTGAAGTTCCTTGCTTTTGAGCAAATTTTCAAGAACTCACTTACTGGACTTCCAATGGGTGGCGGTAAAGGTGGAGCAGATTTTAATCCAAAGGGTAAATCAGATGCTGAAGTAATGCGTTTTTGTCAATCTTTTATGATGGAACTATGGCGACACATAGGCCATGATTGCGATGTTCCAGCAGGAGATATTGGAGTTGGCGGTCGTGAGATTGGGTAC